>DNUI01000284.1:6779-35814 GCA_003508565.1 Syntrophaceae bacterium | reverse complement strand
TCTTGAGCTGGGCGATGAGCATCTTTAGGAAATCATCCTTCCCCAGTACGGTGTTCTGCGTCTGACTGGAACTGGCAGCCCCACTAGTTATACTTGATACTGCGGCCATTTTTTTCACCTCCTGTAAGGGGCTTTGAGAGGTCCTCTCTTAATCACCCCGCCTACTTCTTTGTGAAATTAATTTAATCCCCTCCCGCCAGATGCGGATGAGTTCATTCACGCAAACAAACTGATAATCCCCAGATGCGGTTCATTCACCTCATTACCATGGCCCGGCACTGGTTGCTGGAGCACACTATCCTCTTTTGTATTTTCCCTTCGTCCTCGCCCGTCCTCGAATAGAGCGCCACCCCACTGATGAAATCCCGGATTTTCGGATGATTTTTGCTGGACGAGAACATCAAAATGGTCCATATTCAGCCCCTGATTCTGCAGGGCTGTCTTCAATTGGTCGAGATTAGAGTGTAATACCTGCTTCACCTCATGATTATCCGCTATCAGTAGCAGCCGGACCATGTCATTATGAACTTTGACATCTACGTTCAGTGTCCCGAGGTTGGGGGGTTCCAGCGTGATCACAATCCTGCCAGGACCCTTCTTCAACATCTTTGTGGTACTTTCCTCAATCTGATCCATAATATCCTGGAATAGAAGAGGAGTGACACTACCTCCATCCGTATTTCCCCCTGAGCCAAAATTTACAATACCCTTCAGACCTGAGAAATCAGCCTGAGCCGTCCACTGCGAAGTATCGGCTTTCGATATCAGGATATCATTCAGACTTCTCTCTACAGACTTTTCTGATTGCCGCCCATCTGAGAGAAGGGTTTTATATACCTGCATTATTTCATTTTCTTGGTTTACCGTATTCGTTGTAATTATGCTTTCTCTTCCGCTTTCCGGCTTAAATGAACTCCTATTTGATACCATCTCAGGTTCTTTTATATTTGATGAAGCCTTGTGAGCCATCACTCCCTTGATTTCGAACCCTTTGGAAAGGCCCATATCACCCCGATACCTTCGGTCTTCACCTCTATTACCATCGTGATTCTGTCTCATATCATCCGGTATACCCCTTTTACCGGTGATAATCTCCTTGGCACTATCGTCTGTGGTCGGATTTAAATCGGGCTGAGGTTCATTCTCTGCGGGCATTGACTCCCTGGAGACTGCTTTTTTCAGACCAATTGCCGCGGGAATATCCTTTATTAATGATACTGTTTCACCCGGTTCTGACGCGGATTCATTGTGAGCAGAATCGCTGCGCTGACCATGCAGTGCCTTCGTGAGATCCGTTGTATGCTCCTTATCAACACTTCTTTCACTTCCCAAAAACTGAGAGTTTTCCAATTTACCAAGAAAGAATTTCTTTTCCGTTTTTTCATCCAATACTACTTTCGATGATGCGACTTCGGCAGATTGTTTCATTGTTTTGTCAAGAGGCAAATCCTTTGCAAGCGTCACAGCCTCATTACCTGCGATTTTTTCTTCCTTCTTTATCACATTGTTTTTCCCGGCTTTAATGCTCGTGTTCCCCAGCAATTCTTTTTCCACTTCATTTTTCACGCTGGTCAATCTCCCCTTGTTGTGTACGGAACACGATTTCTCTTCACCTTTTTTCTCAGTTGATAGAATCGTCCCGCTTTTTTCCAAGATTGTGGCAAATGAACCCACTCCTCCAATAAGATCGAGAATGTTTTTTCCCTTTGTTCGTTTCTTGATAGTTTTAGCCACACCCTTCGAAGACGACTTATCTTGAACCGTATCGTTTGAAACCAATTTTGTTAATGAATGGATCATTCCATTCTCCGCAATTTTTTTACATGGGTAAGAGCAAGAGACATGCCACGGGATTTGCAAATTAAAACGCATTATTTTTCCATATGTTACAAAAATAAGGAATTTACGAGGATCTCATAGAGGCAAATATTGCCCGCTTCATCTCTACGAATCCGATAAAAAATTCCCGGGTCTTTTTTCTTCCAGCACTCAGCAGACACGCACCTATCAGTCCACAACCGCAGAGTACCTTAAAAAAAGGCGACTGGAGAACAAACTCCAACCGCCGGAAAGCCCTGAATAATGTGTGTGAGCGATTAATGGGCGCTGTTTCTATTTTTTATTTTTTATCGAAAATTAGTGAGGAGCTGTCGTGGAATAGCTATTGCGTTAAGGCGCTCAGATTTGGGTCAGGTTTGGCTGATCTGATTGAGCAAAACCGTAGGAATAGCAGCGCTATTTTTGAGGATTTTGCGATTGAGAATCGGGCAAAGATGGCCTGAAGATGAGATGCATGAAGGTAATAGCTATTCCGTGACAGCTCCCCCTTACATTCTGATAATGGTCTTCGCGATTTCTACTGCTTTTACGGGATCGAGGTAACCCCATAGAATGCCTGCTTTCTTGGTATTCATCTGCATGATGATTGTGGCTGCCGTCTTATTATCCATCTTATTGAACAGGTCACCCACTTTGTCGGGGGGAGTTGCTTCATACGCTTTGGCCAGATCCTTGAATTTTTTCTTATCTTCTTTTATGTCAGATTCTTGAGGAGCGGGTACATTTTCTTCCAGGCTCTGTAGCTTTGCCATTTTGGCAGTTATTTCCTTTTTCAGAGAATTAATTTTTTGTTCTTCGTATTTAACATAATTTTCTCTGTTTTCAATCCGCTTTCGTCTATCTTCCAGAGAAATCATCAGGCTCCTTTCATTACTCAAAGCATCTTCAAACACATCTCTTACCCTGGTGCCATCGGTTCTTTGTGGAGATGGTTCAGCCAGGGCATGGTCCGCAAACCAGGATGAAGAACCAGAATCTTCCGACCTTTTTACAATTTCTCCTATGGTAAAGAATTTCACTATAACTATGAATACAAAAAGAACCTCAAAAACAATAATTACTTTCTTCATTATTTCACACCATTCCCAAATTTCATTATTGCAAGATCGTCCTGTTCTTTGCGGTCTTTCGCAGCCATGTCTTCGAGATATGTAACCATTTTTTTTTCTCGCAATGTATCCATGACTTTTCTTTTTTTCATGGCATCCAGGAGCAGAAGCCTTTTTTCATTGGCCTCTTCTTCCATTTTGCGAATGACGGTCATCTGTTCTTCTTCGTTACCTTTCAGGTATTCGATGAAGGCAAAATGCCGCTGTATCACATCAGCACGTAAGGCTTTTCCCTGAATTTTTGTGAAATTACGGATCAGTTCATTCCTTTCTTTCTGTAATTCAGCCAGCACGACCCTGGCCGACTGCAGACATTTTACTGCATTTGAGAATGCAAGCTGACACTGCTCTTCTATTTGCACTCTGTAATCTAGTACTGCTTCCATATCAAATTTGAACACGTGTTAATTCCTATTCAAACAGGCCGAACATGTCTCGTTTGCTTTCTTCAAAACTCACTTTATCATCAATACCCTGCGTTAAAAAGGCATTCACCTTGCCGATCATATCAATGGCTAAATCCACTTCCGGATTACTACCCTTCACATAGGCGCCTATATTTATAAGGTCTTCCGTTTTTCTGTAGGTTGCCAGAATATTTGATATATTCCCGGCTTTCCCTTTGTGCTCGTCATCCACAACATCAATCATAACCCTGCTGATGCTTTTCAGGACATCGACTGCCGGATAATGATTCTTTGCTGCCAAGAGGCGGGAGAGAACGACATGACCATCGAGAATAGATCTTGCTGCATCTGCGATGGGCTCATCAAAGTCGTCGCCCTCAACAAGGATTGTGTAAAGACCCGTAATGCTTCCCTTGCCCTCTACGGCGCCAACTCTTTCAAGAAGTTTCGGCATCAAGCTGAATACCGAGGGTGTATATCCCTTTGTCGTCGGCGGCTCTCCAACGGAAAGACCGACTTCCCGCTGCGCCATGGCAAACCTCGTCAGAGAATCTACCATAAGCAGCACATCATTGCCCTGATCCCGGAAATATTCTGCAATAGATGTCGCAACATATGCCGCTCTCATCCTTATGATGGGATGAGTATCGGAGGTGGCAACAACAACAACGGATCGTTCCAACCCCTTTTTACCGAGATTCTTTTCAAGGAATTCGCGGACTTCCCGACCCCTCTCACCGATGAGACCTATAACATTTACATCGGCCTGGGTGTTTTTTGCTATCATACCCAGGAGAACGCTTTTGCCCACACCGGAACCGGAGAAAACCCCCATTTTCTGCCCTTTACCGCAGGTGAGCAACGCATTAATAACCCTTATACCCAGATCCATTACCTCCGTTACCCTCTTTCTCCGCAAAGGATTAATAGGACTGAAATATATGGGATATTCTGTATGGTATTCAACAGGCCCTTTACCGTCAATGGGATTTCCCATGCCGTCGATCACACGCCCCAGTAAACCTCGGCCTACTTTGACATCAGCCTTTTTCCCAAGCGAAACAATTTTACACCCTGGTCCTACACCACGGCTTCCTTCAAGAGGCATCATGAGAACCTTGCCTGCTTTGAAGCCTACAACTTCCGCACTGAGTGCCTCACCATTTCCGTTGGCGTATATTTCACACATTTCTCCAATAGAAGAACAGGGGCCTTGACCCTCCACAACCAGGCCGATTATCTGGTTAACTTTCCCATACATTTTGATGGGCCTTACCTGTTCAATCATCCGGTGACATCTTTCAAAATCAAACATGTTTCCGGCTCGTGCTTCATCCATGGTTACTCCGCATAGAACTCACCGCTTACCCGATACGGCTTTTTTGATCTCATTCAGTTGCTGTTCCAATCGTGCATCTACCTCGCCGGATGATGTTTCTATCACGACCCCCCCCCTTCTTATGGCATTGTCTTCTACAATAGTCATGTTTCTGATATCATCAAAACTATCAATGAATCCTGGATTTACCTCTATAATATACCGATAATCCTCAGGGTTAAGCCTAATCCTGATACCTTCCTTATCAAGTACCTGTTGTATTGCACTTTTGAGAACACTATGAATGATATCTCTGTTTGTGGATACCTCCTGGCTGATGACCTTTTCGGAAATAGAAAAAACAAGGTTTAATATTTTATCTTCATTGCTCTCCAGGATTTCCTTTTTCAGCTTATCCATTTCTCTTATTGTGTTCACAAGTGACTCTGTAGCCTGAAATAATCTTTTCTTCTCATCTTCCGTACCTTTCGTTATCCCTTCTTTATATCCTTTCTCATACGCTTCCTTCTTCGTATTCTCTATGTGTAATACACGTTCAGTTCCCGCCGGATCATATCCTGACGGATCCTTTTCCCCAACCCTTGTACGGACATCTTTCTTCCCTCTAGAATATAACCGTACAAACTCCGAAGCCTTACATATGGCTGGATTTGCCAGCTCTATGTGTTCAGATTTGATGACCTTATCAGACAAATTGGTCACCCCCCTCACCGCGAGCAATGACAAGTTTTCCTTCTGCTTCTAATTTTTTCGTTGCATCAATAATAATTCTCTGACTCTTTTCTATTTCAGACAACCTAATGGGAGGCATCATCTCTATATCTTCTTTCAGCATATCGGCACCACGTTTTGACATATTTCTGAAAATTACTGCCCTCATCTCCTCATCTACCAACTTCAAAGCTCGGCCTAAGTCTTCCGTGGTAACTTCTCTCAATAATTCCTGAATACTCCTGTCATCGAGTTTCAGGATATCTTCAAATGTAAACATTTTCTTTCGTATTTCTGAGGCAATCTCAGGAACAGTATCATCAAGTGATTTCATCACGGCATTTTCTGTGTTTCGGTTCATCCTGTTCATAACCTCAGCCACCATTGCAATACCGCCGGGTTGCAGGTCACTAACACCTCCGACAATAATCTCTTTTTCCAGGGTTTTGGCAATGTCTTCTATAACTTCATGGGGAACACTCTTTAAGGTCGCCATCCTCTTCACAATGTCACACTGAATTTCAGGTGAAAGTGTCTCCAGAATACTTGCTGCCTGTTCGGCTCCCACATATGAGAGGATGAGAGCAATTGTCTGTGGATGCTCAGTTCTTGTGAAATCAATCAATACCTGTGGATCTATTTCCTGCAATTTCTGAATCAAAGGATTACGATAATACTTCCCTGACCCCGTAGTTCTTTCAATACTGGATAAAATGTCGTGTGCTGTTTCCTCCCCTGCAGCTTTTACAATGAGGTTCCGTAACGCATCACCATGGACAGGAAGGACCCCTCCCTTTTGTCTTGCCATTATACAAAACTCTTTGGCCACATTATTTACATCTTCCAAGGACACGTTGTTGAGTCGACTCATCTGCTTTCCAATGAGTTCAATCTCCGAGGAGCTGAAATTTTTCATTACCTTTGCGGCAAGTTCCTCATCCAGGGATAATAATAATACGGCTATTTTCTCTTCATTCATAATGCATTGATCCAGTTGCTCTACCGTAACCAAAGTCTCAGCAATTCAGCAAATCGTCTTGTATCGGCGTTGGCCATCTGTCTGACTAACTCTGTTTCGGTCAAGGCCACCATTGATTTATCTCCAATAGCCAAAGGACTGGGTATCCCTTCCAGTTCACCAGGCTGAGGCGGTTGTCCTTCACGTGCGACAAACGCAGGTGTCTTTGCCTTTACCAATAACATCTTGATGAGCGGCTGCAGTACAAAGAGAACCAATAATGCAAGCACTGCCAGCATAACGAGATACTTAATTACAGGATAAAACACGGGTACCTTTTCCTGCCATGATCCTTTTACCCCATTTGCTGCATCGAAATCACCCTTATTGAAAGGAACATTGGTGATTACAACCTGATCACCCCTTTTGGTGTCAAACCCTGATGCCTTCTTTACCAGTTCTTCAAGATCCGCCAGCTCCTTCTTTGATCTCGGCTGGAATTCTTCTACTCCCTTATCATTTTTTACATAAAGCCCGTCTACCAGCACGGCTACTGACAGTTTCTTGATCTCCCCTACAGGCATGACGGTTTTACTCACAACTTTATTTATCTCATAATTCACCACTTCATCAAGGCGCTCACTGCCCGGCCCCTGTTTTGTTGCTGTCGAGCTCGTCTGCTTGCCTCCTACGGGCGCAATTGTTGACTGCCCCCCCGCCGCTATTGCCCCTGTACCTGATTTTTGTGACTGCCGCTGCATGCTTCTTACTACAGGCTCTTCAGGATCATATTTTTCCTCCGTTTTTTCTGTGATCCGGAAATCAAGATCCGCCGTCGCCCTCACCACCACTTTTCCCTCACCCACTACTCTTTCAAGCATGGTTTGCACTCTGTTTGTAAGATCTTTCTCTATGTTTCTCTGAAACTCTACCTGGGAATTTGACATCCTCGCCAGTTTTGATTCATCCCGGATCATAGACAATACCTTGCCGCTGTTATCAACGACCATCACATCGGAAGGGTTCATTCCCTCCACAGAGCTTGCCACTAAGTGTACTATCCCATCAATTTGCGGCGGGCGTAAGGTTCTGCCCGACTTTAATTTAAGAATAACGGACGCTGTAGATTTTTTCTGGTCTTCTACAAAAAGAGACTTTTTTGGTATCACGAGATGGACCCTGCTTTGTTGTATTTCATCCAACCCGTTAATAGTTCGGGAAAGCTCTCCTTGAAGAGCCCTTTGGTAATTCAGCTGCTGTACGAATTCTGTGGTACCAAAAGATTTATTGTCAAATATCTCAAACCCGACTCCTCCACCCTGGGGTAATCCGGAAGATGCCAGTTCCAGTCTGAGTTCGGAAATCTTGTCAGAGGGAACAAGGATAGAATCACCGGCTGCGGACATCTTATAGGGCACCTTCTTTTCCTGCAATCTCGAGACAATATTTCCCGCATCCTCCGCACTGAGATTAGAAAATAGTACACGATATTCAGGTTGACTGGTCCAATAGACCATTGCCCCTATTCCGATACACGTAACCGCTGCAATCGCAAGAATAGACAGCTTTTTCGAAAGCTCTAATGCAGTGAAACCTTTCCAAATCTGGCTGAAAAAATTAATGAATGATTCCATATTACCCACCGTAAAATGTTAAATGTATCACACTTGCATTCTCATAATTTCTTGATAGGCTTCTATAATCTTATTGCGCACCTGCATCATTGTTCTGAATGAAAGATCCGCCTTTTCCAGAGCGACTACCGCTTCATGAATGCTTCCGGAATTGCCCAGTTCAACGTTTGTAATAGCCTGATCCGCATCCAATTGAAGCTGGTTGATTTCATTCAACTTGTTTTTAAGGATTGTGCTGAACTCTGCTCTTCCCTCTTGGCCGACTTCCTGTAATTTACCGGCTGTGGTTGAGGACTGTAATGGATTATTTCTAATCGATAAATCACTCATGCTCAAATTACCTCCCGTGTATCTTGGCACGCATCTCTCTGTTTACTTATACCCTACTTTCCTATATCCAAGGTCTTGATTGCCATATTTTTCGAGGCATCGAAAGCCGTCACACACGCTTCATATGCCCTGTTGGTCAGCATCATATCCACCATTTCCGTCACGACATTAATGTTAGGTACGGCTACGAAACCCTTGGCATCCGCATCCGGATGACCAGGATTGTGCATCATTTTGACGCTTTCGTCTGCGGCAGCTTCTTCAATGCCGTCTACTTTCACTGTTTGTACGGCATCCTTAAGCTTCGAATCAAAACTGTTGTCGACAGAATCAGCAGAAAAAACCACTACCTTTCTCTTGTAAGGTCCTCCCTCCGGCGTTCGTGTCGTGTTGACATTCGCAATGTTGCTGACAATAACATCCATCTTCGCTCGCTGGGCCGCGAGCCCGTCTCCACAGATCTTGAAGGGTGTATAAAATTCCATATCACTTCACCTCATTTAAAACAGTCTTGATACTTCTCAATTTTCTGCTTAGCAATTCAACAGACAGGTTATACAACAGGTGATTTTCCGCAAGATTTGCCATTTCTTTTTCGACATTAACTCTTTCTTCAGAATCAACAAAATCACCCTCTATTATACCAGCATTTACAAACTGGCCGGAGATGTGCTTTTTGTCCGTCTTCGTCAGTTGTTTTTGCATTGCCTCCCCGATAAGACCTTTGAATTGTAAATCCTTGGATGTGTATTCAGGTGTATCGATATTTGCGATATTTGAACTAATTAACTGATGCTTCTGGGATCGGAAATCCATCATGGAAGTCAAGATTTTGATTGTTTTTCCGAACAAAAATTCCACTTAAAGACTCCTTTTTTCGTATGCCCGTGTAAAATATTTGTGAAAAGTTACATCAAAATACTTGCAAAGCATGTACCAGGGCAAATGCTGTTTCGGGATCTACAAACTTTTAACCCTCATGTCTCAATCATCCGCGAATCCATAATCAAAATCACCAACTTCTAAACTTTTTTCGACATCAGCCTTTTATTATTCAGTGTTTAGGATTTAATAGTGAGTACTTGTCCTTGCTGTATGTTTCGGATTCATAATTTATAGCAACCAACCGGGAAAATTTTTCCGGTTCAGAAAAGGGGCATTTTTTTGACGAGCATGTTCATAAATCTGTCATTTTATACTCATTCAACTTATTGCGCATGGTACGAACACTAATACCTAAAATTTTTGACGCTTTTGTCTTATTCCCGTCAACTTCTTTGAGCGTTTCAAAAATCAGATTTTTTTCAACCTCCCACAATGTGGACCCTTTAAAAGAAATATCTGATGAAGCAGCCTCTAAATCTTCTTTTTCCCCCACCTCCAGGTGCAGATGTTCCTCTCTTATTTCACCCCCGTTTACTATCAACACTGCCCTCTCAATAATATTCTCGAATTCTCTGACGTTCCCCGGCCATGCATGATTCTTTAATAAACTCATTGCCCCTTCAGATACGACAGGACATTTTCGTCCCGTAATCCCACTGTATTTCTTCAGAAAATAATCACCAAGTAACAGGATATCGCTCATTCTGTTCCTGAGTGGGGGTATGTGAACCGGGATGACATTCAGCCGGTAATACAAATCCTCCCTGAACTTTTTTTCAGAAATGTCTTTTTTCAAATCCGAATTTGTCGTGGCAATTATTCTCACGTCAACAGGGATGGTTTCTCTCCCTCCCAATCTGTCAATTTCACCCTCCTGGATAGCCCGGAGAAGCTTCGCCTGAAGCTGAATATCCATTTCACTGATCTCATCCAGTAATAAAGTCCCCCCGTCGGCCAGTTCGAATTTTCCCGGTCGTTTCTGCAACGCACCGGTAAAAGCACCTTTCTCATACCCAAACATTTCACTTTCCAGCAGTGTATGCGGAACAGCTGCACAATTCACTGCAATAAAGGGCATATGGGATCTGTTGCTATGACGATGAATGTACCGTGCGAACAACTCCTTTCCTGTACCACTTTCACCTTGAATCAGTACGCTGGATTTGCTCTTTGACACGCACTTGAGTAGTTCAAGAAGTGAAATCATTTTTTTGTCACAGGTGACGATCTCCTTAAAGGAAGATGGCATTTCTCCCTCAACCTTCTTTTCACCCCGGCCTTCACCATTACTTGAAAACACATTCTTTACAACAGACTCAAGATCTTCCAGGGAAAAAGGTTTCATGATAAAATCTGAAGCCCCTTCCTTCATCGCTGAAACAGCAGTATTCACAGTTCCATAAGCAGTAATAACAATAACATGCGTTTCAGACGAAATCTTTTTGACACCGCGAAGTACTTCCATACCGCCCACCTTCGGCATGCGCATATCCGTGATAACCAGATCATACTTCCCCTTACTAATTTTCCTGAGGGCATCTGCACCATCCACGGCGTTGTCTACTTCATACCCACAACTTAGCAAAGATTCGGATAATGCCATCCTCATGGAAGGGTCATCATCAACAACTAAAACAGGCTTCTTATTCATATTCATCACCTAATATACCAAGTCCATCCACAGTTTCAGTTTTCCGGATCCACTGTCATAGGGAACATGATACTGAATACTGTTCCTTCTTTTTCCCTGCTCTCCACGTCGATTGCACCTCCATGCATATGGATGATGTTATGGACGATAGCAAGACCAAGACCCGATCCCCTTTCTCTAGTGCTGAAAAAAGGATCAAATATTTTTTTTAAGTTATCCTTTGGTATACCGATTCCTGTATCGGATACCCTGACTTCAACATTACCATTACTGCCACCTTCATGATTATGAGACACACTTGTTTCGATAGAAAGACACCCGCCATCCGTCATGGCTTGTATGGAATTTAATAAAATATTGAGAAAAACCTGTTTAAGCATCTCCGCGTCCCCTCTGATAGAGGGCTCAACATCGGCATACCGTACTGATAATGTTATGCTTTCCTGTTTGATAACCGCCTCGGAAAATTGAAGCACTTCCCTTACAACATCGTGAATGTTAATGCTTCTCATGACGGGATTCCTCTGAGTGGTGAACAACAGGAGGTTGGAAATTTTATTGTCCATACTCTTTACGGAAGTAATAATATGTGACAATCTTCCCTGGTATTTTTCATTTTTCATATCCTTCATTAGCAATGAGGCGAATAGCTCTATACTGCCTAGAGGATTTCTTATTTCATGAGCGATATTCGCGGCCATATCACCCATCGCCGCAAGTTTTTCTGTCCGCTTTGCCATCTCCTCCAGTTTTTCAATCCTGGTAATATCTCGCAGGATAAAGATAGTTCCTATGATTTTACCTTTTTCATCCTTCATGGGAGAGTCAAAAACATCAATGATCCTGTCCTTCAGATTTACTTTTTTCCATGTGTTCTCATTATGTTCGGTACAAGGCAAAACCATTCGCTCGAAACCACTCAGGTTATCAAATAAACTCTTAAAATGTTTCCCTGTAACCTGATTCTGATTGACTCCAAAAAAAGTTTCGGCACACCTGTTGAGCGTTGTAATGCTTCCGGTAAGGTCAGTAACAACCACCCCGGTGGTAAGACTTTCCAGTATATTTCGCAGGTAATCTTTTACTTCCTCTTTCTCCGCTATTGTTCGCTTGAGTTCCTGATTTTTATATTCCAATTCCTTATTGATCTCTTCAAACTTCTGCTCGAGATTTGTAAAGGCATGCTGAAGCCTGACAGTCGCTTGATTAAATTCATTAAATGACTTTTGCAGAAAATGGTAATGGTCACCTGCTATTTCAGATTCGTTCATATCTATCCCGTATTCCTCTGCAGCGTCGTACGTCATTGTTGTACTAACGCATACTTTTCATGCCAGCTGTAGTCTCTTAAGGCGTGATCAGCGATATTTGACCAGAAGCCTTCACCGCCCTTGGTTTTCAATTCCGAAAATTTTTTGTCTGCCATGCCGGATTCTCTCAATTCTGCATATCCCCGCCCCATACTGTAGATTGTCCATAGGTTTTCATGTCTTTCATGCTTAGCCAGAGATTGCTTATACATAGATATCGCTTCGCTATATCTCCCACCCTCAAACAAACAGTCTCCCAGACCTCTATATGAATCAATAATAACTTCTACGGTATACTTTTGACTTTCCTTGTTATAGATTTCTATAGCCTTTTGATAACTGGTTATAGCCAATGGCAGTGATTTAATTGCTTTCATGCATTCAGCATAATTCAGATAGACCAACGCCATACCTTCCATACTTTCGCCTGAGGATAAAACCTTAGAATAATAGAGAGCAGCCTGTTCAAACTGACCTTTTTTAAAGTAGCCGTTCCCGAGAATTCTGTTCATTTGCTTATGTAGAGGGTTTTCGGGTAAGGAAGATTTCACTGTTCCCTTAGATCTGTTTTTACGGTTATGGGATATCAATTTTCGCTCTGCTTCTGAGGAAATCGCCGACAATTGCTGTAATACTCTTTCAGCATTATTATAATTTCCCCTTTCACATTCAGTGTCAGCGATAGCCAGCACAATCTTATTCCTATCAATTATGCTACCGGAGGTCTTCAATAGCTTTTCAAACACTTCCATAGCTTCATCATAAAGTCTCAGCCTTTTCAGACTGTCACCCATTGTGTAAGACATTTTAAAATTATCTCCTGTGACGAGACCTTTATCGCGGGACTTAAAATATATATCAGCCAGTGCCAGATGATCCCCCTTTGCATAATTCTCTTCTACAAGGCGGTCAGTAGTCATAATAATATATTTTACGGCTTCTGCCTTGTATTTGCCTTGGGGAAACTGAGAGATCAATTGTCTGTACGCATCAAAGCTCTCTTCATACCTGTTGTTTTTAAACAACAGGAACCCTTTTTGAAACAGTAAATCTTCCGCGTATTCGCCAGTCGGAAATTTGGCGAGCATATCCTTATATGTCTGGAGCGGATCGATGTAATTCTGCATCCCTTGGAAATACCGAGGCACCCTCATTCCCGGTTTCTTCACACCTGTGTTCGCCATCATAATGGCGCTTCCCATTGCTTCACTGCTGTTGGGAAATCTTTCTATGACGAGGCTGAACATCTTGAGGGCAAGGTGAAGTTGATCAAGCTCAACTAGTGATCGGGCAGCGAAGAAGAGACCTCTTTTGCAGTTTTCACTGTCCGTGAAGGCATTACTATAAAAGAAAAAGATTCTCAGGGCATCGCGGTATTTCATACTCCGGAAGTAATGAAAGCCAAGATTCAAGAGGAAATCTTCGGGAATATTTTCCAAGTCAGGCCATTTATCCAAGGCATCCCGATACCATCTTTCTGCTACATCTTCCTTATGACCCTGAGAGTAACAATCACCCAGGCTAAAATACGCCCTTTTTGCATATTCCCCTGCAGGAAATTTATGCACATATTCTTCATACTTTAGTGCAGCTTCATCAAATTTCTTCATTTTGTAGAACACATTGCCCATTCTGAATACAGCCTCCGGAACGTAAGGAGAATCAGGATAGGCTACACAGAAATTTTCAAATTCCCGTATTGCTTCATAGTAGAAATTCAATACTGCATAACTATCTGCCACCCTGTATAAAGCAATCGCATTTTCATCACGAGAACTCGGGTATTTGTGCATGATATTTTTATATAGATCAGATGCGGTATGGAGATTTTTTTTCTCTCCTTTTAACCCAACAAAATAATGACAGTCTGCTATATAGCGCAAAAGCCTTTCCTTTTTAGGAGCTTCATCAGGTTCATTCTTCACAATAGCTTTAAATTTCTCCAGAGCATCCGCATATATCCCCGATTGATAATCCACCATGGCTTGATCAAATAAAGGATCATCTGATGTAGTGTACTGAACAGCCGCGATATGCTCCGAGGAACCTTTATTCTGCGTATATTCCTTATTATCGCCGCCTTCAGTGAATCCGCTTAATCGGCATATCAGAATCAATATTAGTAAGGATAAGATTACAAATTTCTTCATGCTTTAAAATCTACACCGTGTATTCGATATAAATAATATATCAGCAACAAGCATGAGCAATTTACATACCATCTGTCAAAAAAAGTTTATCCCTTTTAATTACAGAAACATAAAAGATGTTATCCTTCTCTGACAGACAATGTAAAAACGTCATTCACGTCAAATAGCTATCATTCAAGCCAATTTTTTGACCTGCAGAACATAGTATTTTTCGGATAAAAATACTATGACCGGACATGTTGGAAAACAAATCAAGAAAGTACTCTGTGTGTGTCGGTAAAGGCTTTGATTTTCTAATTTGTATAAGATTGGTACGGTTTGATAAAAAAAGTTGATGACCTGTTATATCATGAATATTTATTGGCCAATTTTAAATCTCTTTAATTTTTCAACAAAGGTTGTTCTGTTTAAGTTAAGTAATTTTGCCGCTTTGTTTTTTGCTCCCCCGGCTTTTTCCAGAGCCCTAGCAAGCAAGTCCTTTTCGAAACTATCAATGAGGGCATTTAAGTCAAGGCCGTCATCCGTTATATCTATACCGTTAATTTCATGTAGCTGAGGAGAAGACATTGCTATTTTATCAGGAAGGTCTGCAACTTCTATATTCCCCTCTTCCTTCAATACGACAATCATTTCTATCAGATTTTCCAACTCTCTCACATTTCCTGGCCAGGAATACTTCAGCAGGTATTCCATTGCTTCAGGAACTATTCTATCCACTGTCTTTCTCTTTGATTTATTAAACTTTCTCAAGAAATGGTTAGCCAAAATCGGAATGTCAACCTTTCTCTCCCTCAGAGGAGGGAGATGGACAGGTATGACATTAATGCGGTAAAAAAGATCTTCCCGAAATTTCTTCTCTTCTATCGCTTTTTGCAAATCCTGGTTTGTTGCGGCAATAATTCTTACATCAACCTGCAGGGTCTTGACACCCCCGATGCGCTCAAATTCTTTCTCTTGTAATACCCTTAAGACTTTCACCTGCAAGGCAGGACTCATATCCCCGATTTCATCAAGAAATATCGTCCCACCATTGGCCAATTCAAATCTGCCGATTCTAGTGCGGATCGCGCCCGTAAACGCACCTTTTTCATGACCAAACAATTCGCTTTCGAGAAGTTCTCCTGGAATAGCCCCGCAGTTTACCGCAACAAGAGGAGCATTGTTTCTCTCGCTGTTGAAATGTATCGCCCTGGCAACAAGTTCTTTACCTGTACCACTTTCTCCGAATATCATGACCGTGCTGTCCGAAGAAGCGACCTTTTCGATTGTATCAAAGATCTTTTTCATGCAATCACTGTAACCGATCATTTTGTCGAAATCGAATTTTCTTTTCAAATTTTTCTTGAGGGCAATATTTTCATTTCTGAGCTTCGCGTAGGATAGTGCCCTTTCGATTGTCAGCGTGACAAGATCATCCTTCAGTGGCTTTGTGATGAAGTCAAAAGCACCAAGTTTCATAGCCGCTACGGCTGTATTGATGGTACCGTGACCAGTGGTAAGAATAACAATACTTTCAGGATTAATTTCTCGGATAAACTCTAAAAGCTGAAGACCATCCACATTTGGCATCTGTAAATCGGTAACGACCAGGTCATATTTGTCTTCAATAAAGGCATCCCGAGCCTGCCTGCCATCTTCAACTGCCCTTACCTCATAGCCGCAATTTCTCAGTAATTCCGCAAGATTCTCCCTGCTTAGTTCATGGTCCTCAGCCAATAATATCTTTGGATTTCTCATAAATTATTCTTTAAGACACCACTCTTTTAAGACGATATAATAAACAGAGTTTGTTAATTGGGGTGAATATGAACAAATAATTCACCAATAGTCAATCAAAATATTTGAAACTTTTGCGTAAAATATGAGCATTATTTTAGGAAAAAACAGTTAAAGTTATGCACTTTTTATCCGATACATTAAATGAAGAAGGTTAATAAAGGTGGTATGGAGTTGAACTATGACGATCTCATCATATCAGATCGACAATATACTGAAGGCATATAGTAAACAGAACAAGATCAAAACCTCAACATCACTGCAGATGGACCATCTACAGGGAGAAAAATATGTCGACGTAGTTACAATAGACACAACAGAGAAAACGGCCGTGTATGACAAAATTTCCTACAGCTTGATGGATATTCTTACCAAAACTAAAAAAAATGATGTCTAAGAGTCATATCCCATGTCCTATTCTATAGATAATGTACACGATCAGTTAAGACTGCAAAGAATCAATACTATTATCGCGAAAAAACAATCCATACTGGTCGTCGATGATGATTCAGCCACCAGATCACTTGTGGTCGATGCGATAGGACAGTCAGGAAATTACACGGTAACTGAGGCATGTGACGGTGTCGAAGGGCTCAAAAAGATCAGTGAAAATTGTTTCGACCTCGTCATATGCGACGTTATGATGCCTGGTATGAATGGCATGGATCTTCTCGACAGGATCAGAGAAATTGATCCGACAACGTACGCAATTCTCATTACTGCGTATCCAACTATTGATCTCACCGTCTCAGCAATGAAGACAGGCGCCGTAGATTTTCTATCGAAACCATTTAATATTGATGACCTGATATACAAAGTAGATGTTTATTTAAGGGCAAAAACCATGATGGTTGAAGACGGTAACCAACTTCAATCCTCAGCTTTAAGCAATAAAATAAATGACCTATCAACTCGAAATTATATCTATGACACTATTGAGCACACAAAAAACAATGACGAAATCTTTCAGGAAATGGTCAACTTGGCCACCAAGATTATCGGTGGGGAGATGTGCTCTATCCTGCTTCATGACAAAGACAATCAGGAATTTGCTCCCATTGTTGTAAAGGGGGTATCGCAGGCTTTTTTCAAAAATATAATGATACCATCGCTCTACTCTTTCCTTAAAGAAACTGTTCGCAGGAAAGAACCTTTGCTCCTAAATCTTATCGACAATACAGTATTTTCATCTGTTATCTGCGCCCCATTAAAAATGAGAGGACGGGTCTTCGGTGTTATCGTTCTTTCAGGAAAAAGTAACGAAAATGTTTATACAGAAAGGGATCTTTATTATGTTCAGAGTATCGCGAACAGGGGATCCCTTAATATTGAAAACAGGCTTCTCTACGAAAGCTTGTATACGAATCTCTTAAGTACCTTTCAATCCCTCGCCAAATCGATCCAGGCACGCGATCACTATACCGAAGAGCACTCCGTGAGAGTTACGAGTCTTGCCATCAAAATCGCAGAAGCCATGGATTGCACTTCCGGTGAAATAGAATCTTTGCGTATAGCTGCAACTCTGCACGATGTAGGAAAGATCGCAATACCGGATAACATACTGCTGAAACCAGGCAGGCTCACAGACGAAGAGTTCGATATTATAAAGAATCATGCCGTCATCGGAGAAAATATTCTGAAACCGCTTCCGATCTTAGACACGGAACGGTTAATAATCCGGCATCATCATGAGCGGTGGGACGGCAAAGGCTACCCTGATGGACTCTGTGGTTCTGAAATCCCTTTTCTTTCCAGAATTCTGACTGCCGTGGATTCCTATGACGCCATGACCAATAACCGCCCATACAGAAATGCAATGGAGATAAAAGAGGCTCTCGACGAGTTGAAAAGAAACGTTAATCGTCAGTTTGATGAAGAAATAGTTAACTGCTTCATCAGTATCCTATAATGGTGGAGGACAAGGAAGACATCGCTCGTCCGCATCCTTCACAGAGTCCGATGATTATTATCACTTCAAAAAGATCTTTTTCAAAGATCCCTTATTTCCGCTTTTTCTTCTTGTTAGGAAACACCTGATTACTCTTGTAAATGAAACTTCCTGGATAATTTCTATCAATATTATTGTTCTTCATATACTTTAGAGCATCTTCACGGCTCGTGAAATGACTAATTAATATTCTATATAACGTTTCTTTTCCCTTCAGATTCATCTCAGACCAATGGGCATCGATGCCTTCTTCCTTGAGCATTTTTGTATACTCTCTCGCCATTTCGAGATCCCGAACCACTTTGACCTGTATTGCAAACGGTTTCTGTCCCCCGGACCGAACATTTTTTGACTTTTCCTCTTTAATCCCGGCATTCCTTTTCAATGTAATCGGAGAAACCTTTCTCTCTGCACTTCCAAAAGCCTCCGGCTTAGTCAGTTTTGCCTTCGGGATTTCTTTACCGGAAGTCTCCGGCTTCGTAGGTTCTGCCTTTGGGATTTCTTTATCCGTACCGGCGATGTTCTCCGTATCAATTTTTTGCAAAGTATCCGGTTTAAGTGATTCTTCCCCACTGATTTCTTTCGCAATCCTTGTGGCGCTTACGGCATCAACACTCTGAGAGGAGGTTATCTCTCTGACAATTCCCAAGCCAACATCACGATTGATGTGAGCCCATATAGCACCAGCTTTTTTACTATTCATGCGCAGCATAATCTCGGCAGCCATTTTTCTATCCATTTTTTCAAATATAATCGCCGCTTTTTCGGGAGGAGTGGCTTCGTACATTTTTGCCAGTGCTTTGTATTTGTTATCTGTCTCCACTTTTTGAACCTCCAGCGGTGGTGACATTTTTTCCTCAAGAGCCTTAAGTGCCTCCATATTCTCCGTAACTTCCATTTTTAAGGTCTCAATCTTGCTCTCTTCTTCCTTAAGCGCTTTCTCGCGTGTATCAAGTTGTTGTTTCCTTTCCTGAAGATTCTTCATAAGACCGGTTTCGTGATCCGAAGGAGCTTTCACTTCATCCTTTACGGATACTGCACCTGTGGACCCGGTTTGTGCGAGTAAACTCTCTACGGACATATAAACATTGTGAGAACCATATAGTTCATACACGATGTCAGTCACATGGAAATACATTATCACCACGAGAGATATCACTATTCCGCGTATAAGAGTGATCATTTTTTTCATGTGTGTTCCTTTATCAACGATACCCCATAACAAAGTACTCCGATATTGCGGTAATACATGATTTCACCTCTGCAATCAACGTCTTTTCTGTATTCTCAATAAGGACATTTAAAAAGGGGGGTATCGCCTAAATCCTTGAGTCTCATTAACCTCATTAACCTCATTCGTATTTACCTTGACAATCTCAAGAAGTAATTATAATGATATGCCGTAAGTATACCAAATAATTAGATGAAACACTCGTATAAAGATACATATGTTTCAAATTTTCAATGAATGTAAATAAACGACAAAAAAAATTCACCGTTATTATAATTCAGGATGAGAGACTCTTGTGTTCCTTCAAACTTCCTGTGAACTTTTTTAAAATATGCCTTGTTGCGGTTATCGGTGTGATCATTCTCTTCTCTGCGACAGTTCTGCTACATAACAAAACGAATAATTCAAACAAAGAGGAACTTATAACCAGGCCTGAAACCCAACACAAACCACCCGAAACAAAAAATCATGAAAATGAAATCAGCATTGCTGCCGTAAATTCTTACAACCTCTCTATAGAAGATTTCAGATCACGTTTTGACTTAAGAAGAAAATTATTCCATTACTCATTTCTGATAAGAAACAAAGATGCAAAAAATGCCACGGCTTCGGGTTACATCTTCGTTATTCTGAAATCAGAGGGCCTTGGGCCGGACCAGTGGCTGCCGTATCCGCAAACTATTCTCACCAACGGAGTGCCGCAAAACTTTAAAGATGGTGATCCTTTTTCCATTACTAAACATAAAGTCATAACCAAAGATATTTCTACACAGCATATTTATGATTCTACCTTAATATTTGTATTTTCCAATGACGGTAAACGTATACTGGAAAAAAATTTCAGTTTGAAAAATTAATTCAGGTGGTAAAAAGGGAGCACTAACCATTGAGAAACAGAAAAGATACTATTTCTATAATAAACAGCACCAGTAAGATTGAAGGGATGCTCAATTTTAAAGGGCATCTTATCGTTGAAGGCGCCATAGAAGGAACAATTTTTGCGGAAACCGTTTTTACAGAAATAGATAGTCGGGTTATGGCGAACATAAAAGCAACGTCCCTCACAATAGCCGGATTTTTTCAAGGAGACATTGAGGTTGCTGATACATTAACAATTGTAAAGACAGCGGACGTGAAAAGTCAGATTAGATGCCGCAAGTTAATTATAGATGAAGGAGGACGTTTAAATGGAAGTGTTAAATTTATCTCTTCAGAAAATCTTCACAACAGCCCCCCTTGATTGGAAAATCTAATCTATCTAAAAAGAAGAATCTTCATACTATTGCCAACACGCTGTTATATTTTTCTATTTTATTCGTTCAATGCTGATTTAACAGATGTTCTCTTTCATCATTATAGTTAAAAAATTATGGCAAACTAAATACAAATAGTGGTATCGTAACAAAAGATACCTTTGCATAAGGTCTTTTTCTGGAGTGAAGTTTCCCCGGACTCCCATTGAACCGAGACCTTTTATAAGGTCTCAATGTATTTGGAGGTTTAAATGAAAAATTTTTTACATACGAAAGTGCTCTTATTATTGTGCTTCATTACCTGTGTGTTCCTACTCAGCCTTCAGGCAGATTCCCAAGTCTCAGCGGCACTGGACAGGAGCATTTACAAAAATCTCAAAACATTTAATGAAGTGCTTGATATGGTACAGAAAAACTACGTCGAGCAGGTAGAGTCAAAAAAACTTATCGAAGGAGCNNATGTACAAAGAACTAGAGGTGGAAACAAGGGGAAGTTTTGGTGGTATAGGTATTGAAATAACCATTAAGAAAGATGTCCTGACCGTTGTTTCACCCATCGAGGATACTCCTGCATTCCTTGCAGGCATAAAAGCCGGCGATCAGATTATACAGATTGACGGAAAATCCACCAAAGATATTACGATAATGGAAGCAGTAAAAAAATTGCGAGGGCCGAAAGATACAAAGGTCACTATAACGATTATGCGGGAAAACATGCCTAAGCCGAAAGATTACACGATTACAAGGGATGTTATAAAGATAAGAAGCATTAAATCAAAGGTCTACGATGATCATATAGGATATATAAGGGTCGCTTCGTTCCAGGAAAGAACGGCAGATGATTTAAAGAAAGAACTAAAAAATATCACAGTGAAAAACGGAGCCCTTAAAGGCTTGATAGTAGATTTAAGGAACAACCCCGGCGGATTATTAAATCAGGCAGTAGGAGTTGCCGATGTCTTTCTGAAATCAGGTATTATTGTATCCACAAAGGGAAGAACAAAAAGCATGGAAACCAAGTCGATGGCAAAGAACGATGGTGATGAGCCAACATGCCCCATTGTCGCTCTGGTTAATGAAGGCACTGCCAGTGCCGCCGAGATTGTGTCAGGCGCTCTTCAAGATAACGGGAGAGCATTGGTAGTCGGAACACAAACGTTCGGAAAGGGGTCCGTACAGACGGTAATCCCTCTTGAGGGTGGATCGGCCTTGAAGTTAACCACAGCTAAGTATTACACGCCAAATGGACGATCAATCCAGGCAGAGGGGATAGCGCCGGATATTATCGTGAAACATATAAGACCCGCTGAGGATAAGGAATCAACAGATGATTTAGTCAGGGAACGGGATCTTAGGGGTCATATAAAGCCGAAAAAGGAAAATACTACACACGGAGAAGAATCATTGAAAAAAGATCAGGACCCTTTAAGCCAGGATAATCAATTAAAGAGCGCGATAGATATCATCAAGAGCTGGGATATTATGAAAAAGAATTTGAAAAGTTAGCATTTAGGATACATGAGGGTAGCAACGTGTGATGAGGACAAAGAATACATTCACCCGTGAGCTTTTTCTTTGCCCTTGCTGAAGAATGGGGAAGAGATGCCATCTTTGCCAGTGTGAACGATCAGCAAACCAGCAACAATGTCGTATAGAGCTGGGTGCTATTCTCTAATATGAATAGAACTTTTATAGGAAAAAATAAATTTTAAGATACATTCCCATGCAAGATAATAAAAAGAAAAAATACTTTGTGTTTATTATTTTATTATGTCTGACAGGCTGTGCGATTTCATCTGCGAACAGAACAGATATAGATACTACTGCAGGCAAAGAAAGGCCTTCATTTAACTCAACGTATCATTATTCTCTGGGTGTGCTGAATATTCTCGATGAAAATCTCGATGAAGCGATAAAGGAATATGAACAAGCCCTTATCTTTGATCCGCAATCACCGCATCTATCGTCTGAACTTATATCTCTCTACATTGAAAAAGGTGACATAAAAAAAGCCATCATTCTTTCTGAGAAAACACTGATTGATAATCCAGGCAATATAAATGTCCGTCTCCTCTTAGCGGGACTTTACCTGAACATGAAAGAATATAACAATGCCATAAGAGAATACATGAAAGTTACGGAGTTGAATCCGAAAAATCCTGTTTCCTATCTCTACCTCGGCACTATCTACGCGGAAAACAGGAACTATGAAAAGGCCCTCGATACATTTACACATTTGATCAGTATGCATCCCGATCATCTGATGGGTCAATATTATCATGCCAAGGTATTAACCGAGATGAAACGCTATGATGAGGCGGAGCAAGGCTTCAAAAAAACACTGGTGATAAAACCTGCGTTTGAACCTGCAGTGATCGACTTAGGAATTCTCTATGAAAAGAAAAAAAAAGCAGACCAAGCCATTGATACATATAAAAGTTTTATTAAGCTCCACCCTACCGCGATGAATGTGAGGATAAAACTGGGAGAAATCTTCCTCAGGGAACAAAAACCTCTCGACGCAGAAAGAGAATTTAAAGAAATCCTGAATATCGATAACGGCAACAGAGAAGCGAGATTACAACTCGGTTTTCTTTACCTGGAAAAGAAACAGTATGAACAGGCAATTGATGAATTATCCGTTTTACTGCATGGGAATCCCGACGAGCATAGGGCAAGATACTTACTTGCCTTAACATACGAAGAAAATAAGTCTTACGGTCAGGCCGTCGAAGAACTCAAGAAGATCCCCGTAAATACAGAACTTTATGAGAATGCACAGATTCAAATCGGGATGATACTGAAAAAACAGGGGAAGATTGATGATGCCATTGCAGTATTAAAAAATGCTATCAAAAACAACAACAAAATACCGGGATTTTATGTGTATCTATCCTCTCTTCACGAGGAAAACAAAAAACTATCGTCAGCAGAGAAAGTATTAAAAGAAGGACTTGCAATATCGCCGCAGAGCATTGAACTTCACTATAGCCTTGGTGTCCTCTATGAAAAAACAAACCGTTTTCAGGATAGTATACACGAAATGGAGTCAGTCTTGAAAATTGATCCGGACAACGCAGAGGCTCTTAACTTTATAGGTTATACATATGCTGACAGGGGTGTACGACTTGATGAAGCTGAGAAAATGATCAAGAAAGCCCTCGATCTGAAACCCGGAAATGCATATATGATTGACAGCTTAGGTTGGGTGTATTTCCGACAAGGCAGAGTGGATATGGCCATCAAATACCTAAAAGAGGCTTTGGATGCCCTGCCGAACGATGCAACCATCGCCGAGCACTTAGGAGATGCATACGCGAAGGCGCGCAGGGTCAGCGAGGCGATTGAAATTTACAGAAGGGCACTAAAATTGAGCCCTGGTAATAATGATCTGCAAAAAAAGATTGATGAACTCCTCAAAGAAAAAAGGAACTGATGCCGAAGCGACTATCCACTCTTTTTTTTATTCTTTCTCTCGTGTTTATATTCCCCGGATGTGCAACACTCAAGACACCCACAGTCAATCATATTGCTAAACAAACCTTCCTCCCTCCCCAGGAGATACTGGAAAAGATTGACCGAAATCATCAGTCTCCGGGCGCACTAAAGGCTATTGCTCATATTGAAGCGAATACTCTTCAGGGCAGGTACCCTTTGAAAGCGGCGGTTATGGTAAAGCGGCCTTCGTCGTTGAGATTAGAGGTATTGCCTCTCATAGGCCCACCAGAACTTATCTTGTCCGTTCATGAAAATGTCTTGAAGGTGTTTCTGCCGCAGAAAGGAGAATTTTATATCGGGCAGGCTTTAGGAAAAAATTTAGGACATTTTTTCCCCTTCTCTATGGAGGGGCTTTTGATAGAAGACATAACCTCCCTCTTGTTCGGCGCACATCCAGAAATAAAAGAAAAATCCCTTACCCTGAAGGATTCATCTGAAGATGGTTTTTATCGTTTGGATATACTTTCTGAACAAAGAAAAATCCAGTCTCTCTTAATAGATAGTGAAAATAGCAAACTTGTGAGAGTCAATCTGTTTGATAACAATAACAGCCTGCGATACAGTATAAGGTTTTTGGGGCATACCATGATAGAAAACTTGGCTATCCCCGAGAAAATTACGTTCACCTCCGGCGATGATGCGAACCCATACATCATCATCAGGTACTCGGATACGCAGATAGCAACGGAAGCCGATGCAGGGTCATTTGATTTACAACCCCCTCCCAAAGTTACCACAATCTATTTAGACTAAACCATTCCTGATATTGTGATAATTCCCCGAATTTAGTTCTTACCAATCCAGCACCATTATGCTTGCTGTTTGCACAACTTATTTTCAGATTCAAAGGTGTCCGGTCTAATCGCGGGCTACTTCAGCCTTCAAAAGGACCACATGATTTCATGGTTTGTGGAACTGGTGCAATAAATAGAGAAAGGTGACTTTCGTTTCTTGCAATAGGGGAACTTTTTTCAACTTGTTTCTTGAATATTATATATAGCATACCCCTGTCTGCATCACTATTTCAGATTGAACTTTACCCAAAAAAGTGAACTCATAGACTGGTGTTACTACGCATTAATTATTTATCTTAGAACGTAAGATAATGAAGAAGTCTGGTAGTGAAACTTCCTGAGCAGATTTTATTGCTATATCTATATTGCTTCACCAGTGTCCTACATAAAAATAATGTAAACTGATATCAATGAAAACTTGAAAGGTGCACATTGAAGATGTTTTTGAATACGAGATGGGAATGAAATGATTAATTTTAAGATAACGTTGTAAAGCCCCGTGAATGAAATGTTCCGGGGCTTTTTATATCATCGCAAAGTTGCAAATAATTTCTCTTACTTGATTTCGACCAGTTTCGCCCTTGCTATTCTCGCCTGGTTCGTGTTGGGATATTTTTTAATGACCTGTTGAAGAATGAGACGCGCGCTTGCTTTGTCACCAAGATTCAAAAAGGAAAGCCCCTGTTTCAGCAAGGCGTACGGAACCTTATTTCCCTTGGGAAAGTTTTTCACTACCTTTTCATATTCGAGGATTGCTTGTTCATATTTATTCTCAAAGTAATAGCTCTCCCCAACCCAAAATTGGGCATTATCGGAATATTCCGAATCGGGATACAGTTTCAGGAAACTTTGAAACTCCGTCCTCGCCTTTTCATACTTTCCTTCTTTAAAAGATTCGTATGCCGATGCATACGCTGATTCCTTGTCTATCTTTCCCTTCTGGCCATTTTTAGAAGGCGTCTTTGTCTTTTCTCCCACTGCATGATTTTCTTTTTTACCGATGCCAAGAAAGTTTTCTATATAATTTATTTTAAAAGACAGATCATCCAGCTTTTCTTTATCCTGATTTGACCGTGCCGCGACGTCCTTCTTTAACCCATCAACAGCCCCTTTCTGGCTCTGTATATTGTCCCTTATGTCAGTAAGATCCGCTCGCGCTTCAGCCTGACTTTTTTGTAGAGCTGCGAGAGCTTCGCTCAGTTTATCAATATCCTTTCGAAGATTTGTGTTTTCTTCTTTCAACGCCAGAATTTTTCTGTCAAGTGCTCCCTGGGTACGACGCAGATCACTGCTGGTGGCACAGCCTACTGTGAATAGGAAACACGCAAGAAATAGCAAGGGGATAATTTTTTTCAATTGTTACTTCTCCCGGTCATAACATCCTTGTTAAGGTGTGACGACAAAGTGATCTCTCCTGTTTTTTGCCCAGGCTTCTTCATTCTGCCCTGGATCCAGGGGCTTCTCTTTACCGTAGCTTACGGTTTTCATCCTTTTCGCACTAATACCGAGTTCCTTGAGGTACTTCAAGGCTTCTTTTGCGCGTCTTTCGCCCAGGGCGAGGTTGTATTCTGATGTTCCCCTTTCATCACAGTGCCCCTCAATTGTTACATTTTTATCCGCGTTTTTGGCGAGATAATCTGCATGCTGTTTAAGAATTTCTCTCGCTTCCGGTTTGAGGTTGAATTTATCAAAATCAAAATTAATATCCCTGAGCATTTCTGCCGAAGCCGCCTTCTCTCGTACTGACTCCTCCTCTACTCTTGCCACTTCTGCCTTGGGAGATTCTTTTACCACTTCTTTTGTGGTCTCCGCCACTGCCGCTTTTTGCTCACCCGTAACCGGCTGTTCTTTAACTACCGACTTTTTCGCACACCCGGTCGTCATCATAATTGAAAAGCATAAAATCAATCCAATGACACCTATTAATGCAATACTCTTTTTCATCCTATACCCTCCTCCTTCATTTGTTGAAAATTAGTTGATGAGAATAATTATCGTTTTTCTAAACCCAAACCCGTGGAAAGTCAACTATAAAAATTGGAACCTTTATGATAGCGACTTAAAAATAATACGTTACAACTCACTTTACTCATGAACCCGGTTGTCTTATCCTTTTCTTCAATACACCATGCGATACAACGCACTCTCTGTTATCGACCTAATCGTTTACGTCATTTTAGACGCGGAGACCATGAGGTACTCATGCATCCATTGATATTTTCATACAATATTCTTAAGTTTGACCCATTCGCATTGATGACAGAGATTCTGCTCTTGCCGTGTCCCCTGGAACTAAAGACCAGGTACCTGCCATCCGGGGACCAGGACGGCGTTTCATGATCCATACTATCGGCAGTATGTTTCACAACATTGCGGCCATCTTCATCGATGGAAAATATGTGGAAACGGCCATTGGCCAAGCCTTCGTACGCGATTCTGTTACCCTTTGGAGACCAGGAAGGGGACGTGTTATAATTTCCTTCATACGTAAGTCTTCTTATATTACTTCCATCAGCGTCCATGATATAAATTTGCGGGGAGCCGGAACGGTTCGAAACAAAAGCTATTTTCTGATTATCCGGCGACCAGGAAGGGGAAATGTCAATGGCATAACTATTGGTAAGACGTGTAATATTTCTGTTGGTAACGTCCATCATGTAAAGGTTTTCACTCCCATCCTTGCTCAGGGTAAGCAATAGCCTCTTGCCGTCCCGTGACCAGGAGCCGGCCAGGTTTATCCCTTCAAAATTTGCCATCTTTACCGCTGTGGCGGCATTCACGGCCTTTATATACAAATCAGGTTTCCCGTCCTTATAGGAGGTAAATGAAATATATTTACCGTCCGGTGACCAGCGGGGTGATAGGGTAATGGCCTGGTGCTTGGTTATTCTGGCAAGATCAGTTCCGTCGAAGTTAATTGTATAGATATCGGACCCTCGACCCTTTTTCAGGGCAAACGCGATTTTAGTATTAAAGACACCTTCATCTCCTGTCAGGGCATAGAGAATTTCATTGGCAAACTTGCGCACCATTGCGTTTTTATCTTCCATTTTTCCTGTATATCGTTTCGCCGTGATGACAGCTCCCTTGACAACATCAAAAAGATAAAAATCCGTGATAAGTTCCCTGCCCCTATCCTGGAATGTCCCCTTTACCAAGTATTCCGCGCCGATTACTGTCCAGTCAGCAAATCTGATGCTCCCTGCAGATACACCTGTCTGTTTTGAATCTTCAAGAAATGCTTTTTTACTAATTACATTAAAGAACCCCGTAATTTCTAGATATTTTCCCAGGGTATCGGAAAACCAGCTGGAAAGATCTCCATGAGAGCTATCGCCGCTCGTCTTCTTAAAATCTGTTATGGCAATGGGGAATTTGTGAAACGTGGGGGAATCTATATCTATATATACCTTGCCGTAGGCACAATATTCCTGGGAAACAATAAGCATCGCACATACTATGCATAAGAGTAATTTTAATGATCTCATTTTACAATACTTCATTATAACTAATCCCTTTATCACGCCTCAGGCAAGTGCGTTACCTAAGTTCCGAAGAATGAAACCTGATGCCCACTTCGATACTGCTGTCTCTCATCCATGCCGGCAAGGGAGGGAACGGGCTCGCCTTTTTGATAGCCTTCATTGCGGACTCATCAAAATATCTATTACCGGAATGTTTTTCAAAACTCACATTTGCAACTGCACCATTCTTTAATATCCTTGTATGAATAATTGCTTCAATATTTCCCCTCGGTAAAATGCCCGGCGGGAGCGCCCATTGCCCTTTTATCCTGGACCAGATTAACGCATAATACGCAGTTATCTTCGCGCCGGTTTCCTGCTCACCCACTTGTCCCGATGTTGACGTCGAGGTATCCGTCCTTTTCCTAATATCTTCGATTGCTTTATCCACACTGCTAATCTGCTGTTGTGGCCTATCTATTCTCCTTATGGGAACAGATGCTTCTGTATGTCTCCTTACAAATCTGTCGCTGGGAATAGTTTGTTGTATTTCTTGTGCAATCGCTGATGTCGTTTTCCTTCCCTGAAATTCCATAGAAGAACTGACAAGAGATACTGTGTAGACAGGACCGAATGTCCATCTTGGAGAGGGAAGGAGAGGTAAAGAGAAAATGATCACCAGTACAAAGGCATGAAGCAACAGCGAAACATATATCATTTTATTGAGGCTGTTGTCATAATCCCGCGT
>DNUI01000284.1:0-6681 GCA_003508565.1 Syntrophaceae bacterium | reverse complement strand
TCGGCAATAGAAGTCTTATTCTTGTTAATGAATATCTCTTTCCCACCGTTAATAGTCAGAACAAGTTTTTCCTCAGTCACATCTATGCTCTTTGATTTAACGCGGGGAAGGTTCACATCTATACCCATCTGAAGCATTGGGGCCGTCACCATGAAAATTATTAATAACACCAGAACGACATCGACAAGAGGGGTGACATTGATTTCAGCTAAAAGTCGACTTTCACTATTACGTTTTTTAACAGACCGCATACAACCCTCTATTTTTTTACATAGTATCGTTCAATAATATTTAATACTTCGGAAGCGAAGTTATCCATTTCCCCAGACATATCCTTGACCTTATTGAGGTAATAGTTATAAAAAATGACAGCTGGTATGGCAGCGGCAAGGCCTGCTGCTGTAGCAATAAGTGCCTCTGAAATACCGGGTGCCACAACAGCGAGGGTTGCTGAACCCCGTGTACCGATACTCCTGAAAGTATCCATGATACCCCATACAGTTCCAAACAGACCGATAAACGGTGAAGCACTTCCGGTGGTTGCCAGAAAACTGAGGGTGCTTTCAAGCTTCGTTGCTTCAGCGCGGCACGCCCTGTTTAAAGCCCTCTCGATATTATCGATTCCTTTCATCTCAAAGGTTGGTAGCGCTGATTCATCGGTTTCTTTCACAGGGGTTGCCCCTCTAATAACCTTGGTAATCTTGACCAGTTCCGCATAGCCTGCCTGAAATACTTCGGCAATATTCGAATGCTTATATTTTTTCGACTCGGGAAAAATATCAGAGAGTTTATTACTTTTCATATAGATGTCTAAAAAAAGATCATTTTCTCTCTTTACTTTTTTAATGCTTCTATATTTCATGAAAATAATGGCCCATGATACAACTGAAAAGATAAGAAGTAACAGTAAAACAAACTGTACCATAACTCCTGCACTAAGGATCATGTTAAAAAGACTGCCATGGAACTGTCCTCCAAGGCTTGCGGCGGTAACAGACGAAATCTCTTTCACTTCATATTCTCCTCAAGCAATTTTTTAACGGCATTACCTGTAATGGAAAACGATATCTTTGTCAACAGATTTGGGCCAATGTGCCTTACGACAGGTTTTCCAAAATTAATCAAGTTCCCGAGCGTCCTATCTGACCCAAAATTAAAAAACGCAGCAAATATCACCCACGCTCTGGAGTAAACGCAACAACGTCATCAATTACAGACGTGTTATTAAAAATCATCGCTAATCTATCCACACCAAGGGCAATACCCGCCGCTTCCGGCATATGAGCAATGTCGTGCAGAAAATAATCTGATACAGGATACATCGGCTTATTCATGGAATACCGATATTGCTGTACCTTTTCTATCCTTGTATGATGTTCCTTCATGTCCGTAAGTTCAGAACATGCATTTGCTATTTCTATTCCTCCCATATACAGTTCGAATCGTTCGGCTATATCTGGTTCTTCTTCTTTAGCCTTTGCGAGAGTTGCTCCCGAAACAGGATAGTCATAGATAAAGGTAGGTTGCTCTATTCCTAAGTGAGGTTCGATATGGCTGACCATAATCTCATCGAATAAGTCCTCTTTAACAGCTTCATCCATTTGTATGGGTGCAAAGCAGGTAAAGGCATCTCGGACCGATATCGTCTCCCATGGCTTCTTTAAATTCAATGTCTTGTTCTGGTAATGAATCTCATTTCCGTACCCAAGATTATGGACAATTGAAATAATCAAATTCTCACATTCCTTCATTAACAGACGATAGTCCATACCCTGGCAATACCACTCCAGCATTGTAAACTCAGGGAGGTGGAATGCACCTCGCTCACCTGCACGGAAACATTTACAGATTTGGAATATTTTTGGATAACCTGCAGCAAGGAGTCTCTTCATGTAGAGTTCCGGCGATGTATGCAAAAACAAATCACCACACGGGATGGCATCAATATGAGGCTCCGGAATTGGTGCCGTAATCATAGAAGGGGTTTCTACTTCCAAATAATCCTTGCTGATAAAGAAATCCCGTATGGCACAAATCATTCTGGCGCGTATGTGTAATGCGGCCTGGTTTTTCGTCAGCCTCCAATTATCTCTCATGGGGAGCTTATCCCTTGACCCTTGTAAGATATTCACCGCTACGTGTATCAACTCTGATTTTTTCCCCCTCTTCGATAAAAGGAGGCACCTGAATCTGATAACCTGTCTGCAGGGTTACCGGCTTTGTTTTACCCGATACAGAATCTCCCTTGGCCCACGGCTCTGCTTTTACAACGATTAGGTCAACAAAATTTGGTGGTGTGACTCCCAAGGGCCTCTCTTCAAAAAAAAGGATTTCTACTTCAAGGTTGTCAATAAAAAAATTTTTTGCTTCTCCTACCTGTTCTTCAGTGAGAAATACCTGTTCATAACTTTCATTATCCATAAAACAGTATTTTTCTTCTTCTTTGTAAAGGTATTGCATCTTTTTTTCCTGGAGGTCTGCGGGTTCGAAGGTATCCACGGAACGGAATGTCCGCTCGAACTGAGCTCCCGTGATCATATTGCGCAGCTTAGACCGGTACAGCGCCTGTCCCTTTCCTGGTTTTACAAAGTTAAATTCCGTTATGATATACGGTTCATTATCAATCTTAATCCTTAAGCCTTTCTTCAAATCACTTGCACTATACATGCTGCTTTCGTTCTCCTTTCATCCTGACGAATTCTCACGGTTTGTATCCTCGGGTTCTTTAATTCACATCTCTCTTCTTGTCAAAAAAATATTCATTTGTCGTAAGGCTTTTTGCTAAAAAATCGGGAAACGGATAGAGGGGACACTTCCCCTTACCTCCCGGTACGTCAAATACATACTGTGGCAAGCACAGTCCTGATACATTTCTCCACAGTTTTTCCATTATTTTTATCCCCGACTGCATATCAGCGCGGAAATGATCCGTACCTTTTACCGGATCACATTGGAATAAATAATAAGGCCTTACAGATATCCTTTGCAGACCATAATAAAGATCACGCATCGTCTCAAAATTATCATTGACACCTCGAAGCAACACAGACTGGTTTGAAACGGGAATTCCCGCCTCAAGCAGCATTTCGCAGGCCTTCGCCGCCTCCGGAGTAATCTCATGGGGATGATTGAATTGGGTATTGAACCAGAGCGGGCGGTGTTTATGCAATATGAAACACAGTTGCCTGGTAATTCTCATTGGCATTGTTACAGGGATACGGCTTCCTACACGCAGCACTTCTATATGGGAAATAGCACGCAAAGATCCAAGAAACCAGTCAAGGGTACCTTCATCCACGGTCAGGGGATCACCTCCGGAAACAATGACTTCACGAATGTCCGGCGTCTTGGAAACGTAATCGATCATTTGCATGAGATATGCCGCGTTATCCCCTGCTATTTTTTTCTTCCACATACGTTTGCGATTACAATGCCGGCAGTATGTTGCACATGTGTTCGTAATGATCACGACACAACGATCAGGATACCGGTGTATCAGCCCCGGAACGGGCATGTCCCGAACCTCTTCCAAAGGGTCATCTACCCCGCCGCGTGAATATTCTATTTCCCTCCGATCAAGGAAACACTGAAGTGCAATGGGATCATTTTCATCTGCCATATTCACTAAGGAAAAATAAAACGGGGTAATACAAAGGGGATAATACCTCACCACTTTTGTATATTCTTTTAGAATTGCCGGATTCATGCCGAGAACTCTGGCAAATTGAGGAACGGTTTGTATACGATTCTTATACTGCCATTGCCAGTCGTACCAGTCTTTCGACGACACAAGAGCCCACGATTTGACAGAAACATTGCTGTGTATTGATTTCATCTGCAGTTATAATTTCAAGGTTTTTTTATTTTGAAATTTTATAACACCAAATAGTAATTATTACAAATGAGAACCCTCAAACCTGATACTTATATTCAACCAGATCATAAATAAAAAAATGTTGCGTATTTATTTTATTATATTTTACATAAGAGAAAGAAATAAAAAAGATCGTTTAGTAATTGAATCAATGAAAAAATCACATACAAGAGCTCACCTTAAAAAATACTACTCCAAAATTAATTGAATTTCGTTTCGAACCTAATCTATTCATCTATAATTATTTTAGAAAAGTTGAATTAGCATGAGGGCTTACTGATTAGAAGATGAAACTTCGATCTAAGGAGTACATAGGATCGCGGCAGAACTTCTGGGATGTATACTTTATTTATTAGACATTGCATAAAAAATCGGAATGAGTAATAATAAACGCTATACGATGTAAGGAAATGAAATGGGATATTCTGAGATGATGCATGATATAATGGAGCAGGTGAGAAGGGAGGAATTCAGAAGAAAAAGGAGAGACATTAAAAATCACCCGATTATTGACGATAGCACGGGACTTTACAACGACAGATTTCTTCATCTCAGGCTCGATGAAGAAATGGCCAGGGCAAAACGTTGCAATAAACAATTGTCTTTCATTATGCTGGAACTCGGATGTGTAAAAAAATCAGATACTACAACTGCAAATCCTGATGAGGAAGAGGTTCTGAAGATGACATCAGACATCATAAGCTCTTGTATCAGGTATGATATTGACCTCGCCTTCCGTTGTCGAGAAAACAAATTTGCCATAATACTACCAGAAGTAAACGTACATCATGCCGATAATATAGCCCAAAGCATTGAAAAACAAATCCGGAAAGGAAGAATGGAAAACATTACCATGCATGCGGGTATTGTTCAGTGTGATTATCACGATCACGCGGAAGAATTAATTAGATCGGCCAGTGACGCCCTTCTTAAGGAAAAAAAGAATCAAAAAAACAAATAACGCAGCATTCTTGTATCCCAGCCTAAACCGGGAGAGAAGCCTGTTCAACAATGCCTCTCATCGGCTACGTGGGAACAAGCTGTGAGGACGAATGGCAGCGTTACCAAGACATAATTTGAGGAATCTCCTCGAAAAGAGATTTCACTATAAACTTATGCCATTGTATAAAAGGAGATTATATCTATGAAATCAATGTCGAAAGATGAACTTAAAGCTCTGATGAGCACACAAAACCCCCCTTGTATTTCATTATTTATGCCCACCTTCCGTACTGGTGCTGAAATTCAGCAAAATCAAATCAGACTCAGAAATCTTCTTCGTCAAGCTGAAGAAGAATTACTTGCCAATGGACTCCGTGCGAGTGAGGTAAAAAAGCTGCTCGAACCTGCTCAGGGACTCTTGGGTAATGCAATTTTCTGGCGGCAACAGAGTGACGGTCTTGCCGTATTTCTATCTGCCGATGTAGTTAGCTACTACTGTTTACCGATTAATTTTGATGAATTCATTATCGTAGCTGACCATTTTCATGTAAAGCCTCTGCTGCCTGTGTTAAGTGGAGAAGGACGTTTCTACATTTTAACCCTCAGTCAAAAGGGAAGCCATCTTTATGAAGGTACAAAACAAAGCATCAGAGAAATTGAACTTGAAGCTATACCCAAAAGTCTTGCCGAGGCACTTCAGTATGATGATTTGGAAAAACAAATCCGTTTTCACAGGGGAACAACAAGGGGTGGAGAACGTGGATCAATGCTTTCAGGTGGTGGAGCTGAGTTGGATGATGCAAAAGAAAACATATTAAAATATTTCAGGCAGATCGATAGAGGATTACATGACCTGCTGAAAGATGAACGGATACCTCTCGTACTGGCGGGGGTAGATTACCTCTTTCCCATCTACAGAGAAGCAAACACGTACCCTCACCTCATGGAACAGGGAGTTACAGGAAATCCCAAGGGAATAAGTACGGAACAATTGCATAAACAGGCCCTGGAAATTGTAAGGCCTTATTTTCAAAAATCTGAAAATGATGCAATCGCCCAATACAGGCAATCTTCAGGTACAGGATTGACATCCAGTGATATAAAAGAAATTGTCCAGGCCGCATATCATGGACGGGTAGCATCGCTTTTTATCACCACTGGTCATCAACAATGGGGATTTTTTAACGCGGAAAGTAATGAAGTAGAGTTGCACGATAAAATGAAACCCGGCAGCGAGGGCCTTTTGGATTTTTCCGTGATACAGACTTTCTTGAATGGTGGTATTGTATTTTCGCTTTCTTCAGAAAAAATGCCGGATGATGCACCAATAGTAGCTGTATTTCGTTACTAAAACGGATCAATAACATCTATAGAACAATGCCTCATACCTCGTGAAGCGCGCCAGGCAGGTATGAATAACGTTGTCCTGATACGCCTTCCCTAAACCAAAGAGGAATAGCGGCGGCTGTTTTCTAAGTGAATTCTCCGTATGGGTTTGCAGAGACGAAAATTAAATGTTGCATGGCTTTCGGTACTGTCAAACACCACTCTTATGGTTATGAAGCTTGCTGTTGGCCTGGTTATTGGCTCAGTCTCCATAATCTCTGAAGCGATCCATTCCGGTGTAGACCTTCTGGCTTCTCTTATCGCCACGTTTTCTGTCAGCAAATCAAGTATACCTGCCGATACAAAACACCCCTTCGGTCATGGGAAGGTAGAAAATATTTCTGGCGCCATCGAAGCACTGCTGATTTTTCTCGCCGCTCTATGGATTATCCACGAAGCGATTAAGAAGCTTCTGAATCCTGAGCCTATTGAATATGTAGGTTGGGGTGTTGGCGTGATGTTAATATCCACTGTAGTGA
>DNUI01000183.1 GCA_003508565.1 Syntrophaceae bacterium | reverse complement strand
GCTGAAATCATCAATCGAAACAAGTTCCTCATCTTAACTTTCCCGATTGCATGAACAAGCCTGCCCATGGAAAGAATGATACCGGACAGCACATAGGGTAGCACAACAAGAATTAAGGTGTTGGCTACATGCGTCAACCCCTTAATTCTTAACATTATACTCCCATTCAGTGGCAGATTAGTTCAGCAATTAAGCGGCTTGATAACTCTCCTTTTATTCGCAATCATTATTTCTGATGATAGCCGATTCCGTTACATATAGGTAGGTGAAAGGGATGTGGAAGGAATCGCTTTTAATTAGATAATAAACATCCAGAGAAGCAGATTGTTGTTGATTTCACACTTCATTACCAATGCCTGAAACTCCTTCGTCCCATCATAATCCTGAAATAACAACTAGGTAATGTATATAGGTTTGCCTGGATTATGTCTTAAAATGACCGCAGTCCTCTGGTAATATCGGTGAACATCCATTGTGTAGCCCTTCATAAACTTTCAATAAGCTCTCATGCGTATCACCGGAAACCGAACGGTGCTACTATCCATAGTTAATAAGAAAATTTTCTTGACTTACAAGAAAAACTACCCTTATATTTCTTTCACGAAAAGGCAACATCTTATCAACAAAACATTACGGTAACGTTACTTGTAACACAGGAGTGTCTTATGGGAACGGAGAAAGAGCGGATACGCAGATGGCGCGAGCGAAATAAAATGGAGGGCAGAAAATCTGTCACAATTGTCGTTTCTAAACAAGCATATCATATTCTAAATAAAGAAAAAGAAAAGACAGGTGATAATTACGGTACTATAATAGAAAAGGCACTTATGAACATGGGAAGACATACGTCTTTGGTGGGTCACGTAACAAGTAACGTTTCGGATAGCTACTCAAGTAACGGAATTGTTTCGACAGTAGCGGTTACGCCTAAAAAGCTCATTGATGAGGGCGATTATCCCTCTATCATAGATCATTCTCGAGCTATGAATGGAGGAATCATTTTCGACGGTGAAGAAACGCTGAATCAGGGTTTTCTCTCTCGTATATTAATAAGTTCCAGGAAGAAACTCTTCAAACGTTGAGCCACATCTAAAAAATTGACAGAATTCCAATACTAAAATGAAAACGGGGCGGCAAAGGTGACGCGGAGGATGCAGAAGAAAAAAATCAGCAAGACACTACGACGGAACGGAAAGTACATTATCTTTTTAGGTCTTTTGCTCATACTCACCTATATTCTCCTCTACATGACATATGAGAACGTCGAGCGGGAAATGATCGAAAACCTGAATGTCAAACAGACAATCCTTGCGAAGCAGGCGGTAAGGGGGATTGAGATGTTCTTCAACGACCACCTCGCCATGCTGCTGCATCTCGCGAAAAATGAACACATTGTCGCTCTCGATGGAACAGGGAAACAATTTATGCGGGATTTTTATTCCTCCCACTCAAAAGAGATCAGCATCATCACCAGAATTGATTCTCAAGGCCGCATTCTTTACCCCGTACCTCACGATCAAAAAGTGATCCGTGAGCCTGTCACAAAGATGGAAGATTTCCTAGAAACCAAACTCACCGGCAAGGTGGTGGTCAGTGATGTCTTTACAAACCGCCGTGGTTTCAAGACGATCATCGTTCATGTTCCAGTCTTCAAAGAGGGTTCCTTCAACGGCACTTTGGCCGTCCTTTTCCCCTTCGATTTCATCGCGAGACGCTACGTAGAGGACATCAGGATCGGACAGGACGGCTACGCGTGGATGATCAGCAAGAGCGGCATTGAACTCTCCTGCCCGGTTCCCGGTCATGTGTGAAACTCTGTCTTCGAAAATTGCCGGGAATTTCCCGACATCCTTGCCATGGCGGAGAGGATGATGAAAGGCGAAGAAGGCGTTACGACATATCAGTTCGACCGCATCCGGGAAAACGTAGTAAAAAAATTAACCAAACAGGCAGTCTTCATGCCCGTCCGCCTCGGGAACTCTTTCTGGTCCATAGTCATTGCCACCCCCGAGGAACAGGCTGTAAGTGTTCTTCAAGGTTTCAAGAACAGACTTATTTTGATCGCTCTTCTTTTCGTGATAGGCGTGGGACTTTTCTTCTTTGTTTTATTCAGGTCCAGTATTCTGGCTGAAGAGGTCGAAAGAAGAAAAAAAACAGAGGAGGCCCTGCGCGAGAGTGAAGAAAAATATCGCATGTTGGCGGAAAACGCCTCAGATATCATCTGGTCCATGGATATGAGCCTGCAATTTACCTACATCAGCCCCTCCGTTGAAAAAGTGCAGGGCTGGACGGCGGAGGAAATGAAATCTCTTCGCCTGCAGGACATTATGCCCTCTGATTCGCTGGCAGTAATCATGAAGGTCTTTGAGGAAGAGATCGCCCTCGAAAAAACGCCCGGCGCCGATCCGAAAAGAACCAGGAGGTTCGAGATCAAGGAATACCATAAGGGCGGATCGACCATCTGGATGGAATTGATCGCAGGGTTCATACGCAATGAACATGGTGATCCCATAGGGATCACGGGGATTACGAGGGACATCATGGACCGAAAACTGGCGGAAGAGGCTTTGCGGAGTTCCGAGGAACGTTTTTTCAAAGCGTTTCACATCAGTCCCGCTCCGACGATCATCAGCAATCTTGAGGACGGCCGGTATCTCGATGTGAATGAGAGCTTTGCAAAAATGCTGGGATTTTCGCGGGAAGAAATGATCGGTCGCACCGCTTCCGAACTCAACGTGTGGGCAAATTATGACGACAGGAAATCAGTGGTTGAAAAGTTGGCGGCACGAGGATTTCTGCGGGACGTGGCGCTTGATCTGCAGACAAAGTCCGGGAATACACGCCATGTTCTTGCGTCCGCCGAGATTATTTCTCTGCTCAAAGGGAAATTCATGCTTTCGATCTTTCTTGATATCACCGACCGGAAAAAAATCGAAACCCAACTTCGCCAAACCCACAAAATGGAGGCTATCGGAACGCTGGCCGGTGGCATTGCCCACGATTTCAACAACATCCTCAGCTCTGTTATCGGATATACGGAAATGGCGCTTGAAGAGGACGGCATTGGCGAAAGACCCCGGCGTTACCTTGAACAAATCCACAAAGCCGGTGAGCGGGCCAGAGATCTCGTGAAACAGATTCTCGCCTTCAGTCGCAAGCAGGAACTGGAACAAAAACCGGTACTCATTACCCCCATAATAAAAGAATGCATCAAGCTGCTCAGATCCTCCCTGCCTGCCACTGTTAAGATCGTTCAGACCCTTACAGAGGCTCCAGTCATGATTCTTTCAGACCCCACACAGATCCACCAGGTGTTGATGAACCTCTGTACCAATGCCGCCCATGCGATGCAGGAAAAAGGAGGAGTGCTGGATATTCGACTGGAACAGGAACACGTTGATGTGTCCAGAACGATCAATACCTTTACTCTCGGCGTGGGAAACTATGCGAAACTGACCATCAGCGATACCGGTTGCGGAATTGAGGCATCCATTATGGAGAAGATATTTGATCCCTTTTTTACCACAAAAGTTCCGGGGAAAGGAACAGGTCTCGGTCTTTCCGTTGTGTACGGAATTGTCAGGGATCACGGCGGCGCCATTGACATAGTAAGTGAACCGGGAAAAGGAACGGCTGTAAGTGTGTATTTCCCCCTCGAAGAAACAAAAAAATCCCTCCCGGAACAGGCAACGGAACCTATTCCCGGTGGCTCTGAGTGCATACTCCTCGTTGATGACGAGGCAGCCCTGACAGAACTGGGATGCCTCATGCTGACGTCCCTCGGCTATCACGTCACTTCCAGAACAAGCAGTATCGAGGCGCTGGAGGCATTTCGCGCCCGTCCCGACAGTTTTGATCTCGTGATCACCGACATGACCATGCCGAATATGAGAGGGGATGATCTTGCAAGGGAATTGTTAAAAATACGGCCCGATATCCCCATCATTCTCTGTACGGGATTCAGCGAGATGATCTCAGAAGAGAAAGCGAAGAGTATCGGTATTCGCCGGTTTGTCATGAAGCCATTGTTCAAGAACCATCTTGCAAAGGCAATACGGGAAGTTTTATAGATGGGAACAGGACTTTAAAGATTTAACCCCCTCATAGTGAGCCTGTGCCAGTGCCCTACCCAGATTCAAGATTGTCTTTGCCGGTTTGATGCCAGGAGTCCATGCAGTTAAGGTCGGCTACATCGGCGACGAGGTCTCGTCCAAGGACGGGGGGTCGGAAAATTCGAGAAATGTTGCAAGTGTTTCTTCCCATGCCCGGTTTTTCGCATTGTCGTAGCTCATCATCATTTCCGCGTCGTGATCTTCCAGGAACTGCTGAAGTTTCCCCGACGTTTCCAGTTCCGAATACGTCAAGGGCGCCTTTTCCTTCAGCGCCTGCCGTATCATTTTGCGACGGGTTTGTGTCTCGCTTTCAGCTGTGATATGTATCATGGATGGCCTCCTTTACTGAACTCAAATTTAGTATATCTTGTTTGGACAATTTGTCAAATAACTCTTGATCAACGGCCAATAATTCTCCGCGAGAATAAGTGCGGGGCACGAGTGCTACGAAACGGCAAAATGTATGATCGAGGCTTCGCACTAGGCACTTGCAAGTGGATACAGCATGTGCATTTTCCTGTACTGTTGTTTTCTTATGACGTATACGTATGCAACATTTCAAAAAGGAACAAACGCAAACAAGTGGCAGATACATTGGTGTTTGAATCCGGAAAATTGCTATATCAATAATAAGTTAATGCGGCGCGAATAATCCGGATAGCATTACATGTTGACTTGAACAACTGAATTTTATAGATAGTAACTATATATAAGGATTAAAAATGTTCCAATCCATCTGTTCTCTCGGTTACAATCGGAATAGATTTTTTCTTCGGGTACTGAAATTTGTTATTATATTTTAGAAAAGGCTGTGCCAAAGGAAAACAAAGATGATCCAGAATAAGATCGTGGTTCGCTATCAGGACGGTAGCATTAAAAAGGGTGTGACTAACGACTTTTTCCCCAACAAGGATG
>DNUI01000269.1 GCA_003508565.1 Syntrophaceae bacterium | reverse complement strand
TCAATCTGTTTTACAACACTATCCAGAGTTTCGGACGGTATATCCCGGAGGGTCAGGGGTTTTCTGCGATCACTCTCTAAACCTGCCCGGCCGGCGAATAACGCCTCAATTCCCGTCTGAATAAATCTTTTTATATTACTGTGAATGTCAAATATGCCCGCTTCGCCAGGAATGACAACGGCCTTCAAATCCATCTCTTTTACCGGGATGGAGTCAGTATGCGGTTGCATCTCTTTTACATTGATACTCTCTGCTTTGCGCGGCCGGACCTCTTTTGCCGGGATCACTTTTGGGGCAGACTTCTGTGGCGATTGCGTGTGTCGTTTGGATGAAAAAAAATACAACAGGATAACAAGAACAACGATGACTATAGAAACAAGCAGTAATAATGTCGCGAAACTCATCCTGTCGATCCGTGAAGATTTTATTATTTACAGAAATTCAATAGATTACAACCAAAGTATAGGGAATATGTCTTGTATGTCAAGCAAAAAGCCATTCATTCGATGCATGGAACAAACGGAGAGTCTTGCATTGTGCATGAAGCAGAAAATGTGAGATGGTCCTTATATGGAAGTAAGAATTCTCAGTCACTGCACTCTTTCGAAATGACAAATGTGAATGTTCGAAACAATTATAAGGAACTGAATCCCGGATCAAGAGACAGTGTCGCAATGGCGGATGATCGATGAACTTAATTTGTCATGTCCCCCGCCGGCGGGGGATTAAGGGGGTGGATGTCTTGATAGAGCTGAAATGTTTATTAGTTTCAGCTTGAAAGTTTTTTACCCACCTCCGTCACGCCGTGACACCTCCGCCAGCGGAGGATATTAACTGATAATTTTTGTATTACGGCACAGTCTGCAAGTCAGGGATGACCGTGGGGGTGGTTGAAACGACAAAGCATAAATTTTCATACGCTGAATCGGATGCTGAGGATATCGCCGTCCCGGACGATGTAATCTTTTCCTTCCAGCCGGAAGTGACCGTTTTCTTTCACCCTCTTTTCCGAGCCGCATTGGATTAATTCGTCGTAGGTAAAACACTCCGCACGGATAAATCCCCGTGCCAGATCGGTATGAATAGTCCCGGCCGCATTCACTGCCGTATCTCCTCCATGAATACTCCATGCCCGCACTTCATCTTCACCAACGGTAAAAAAGCTCACGTATCCGAGTGTTCTGTATGCGAATTGTGTAAGCCTCTCTCTTGCCGACTTTCGGATGCCCATATCCTCCATAAAGATTTCTGCTTCTTCATCATTGAGACGGGATAATTCCATTTCGAAGCGACCGGCAAATTCGATGACGTTGTACTGCCCTTCTATTCCGCCAATCAAATCTGTATTGTGCCCGAATACCGCCTCATCCGAATTCAGGATAACCAGGAAAGGTTTCTTCGTGAGAAATTGGAACCCACGAATCAATTTCTGCTCATCTTCGTCAAAATCGAGGTTCCGGATAGGGTTATTGTTGTTGAGGTGCTCTGCAATTTTTTGGAGGGCTCTTTCTTCCAGTGGGAGTAAATTCGTTTTTTGCCCCCTCTTCTGGAACCACTCAATTTTCTCCAACCTGTTTTCCACAACGATGAGATCAGCGAGGAGAAGTTCCGTATTGATTTCATCAATGTCGCGAAGTGGCGTGGGATCTCCCGCCAGGTCATCGTGAAAGTTACGCACAACAAGGGCCAATGCATCCGTGCTTTTGATCCATCCCATGGAGTTTCCCGTAAAGAAACCATTCTTTGCGGAGCCCTCCTTCATGCCCGGGAAATCGATCATCTCAATTGTGGCGCCGGTGGTTTTCTTCGGTTTATACATATCGGTGAGGCTATGCAGCCGGTCATCATCCACCGCAACAACGGCCACATTGGGTTCCGCCTTTGCGTCGGAGTACGCGGTGACATTTGCATCCATTTTCGTAAGAGCATTAAAAATTGTTGTCTTCCCGGAATTGGACACACCGATCAATCCGATTTTCATATGAGCTATTCTCCTCGTTTATAAAGAATGTTTCACAAAGGTCGGGAACATAGGGCTTTACAGAGTATTTGTCAAGGAATTAAATTGTCTTGGAGGAATTTAGGGGACACCTTACACTATTCTTGATTTTACATGTCAATGCACCTGTTGCACTGAATATTTGTACTTTTTTTGAAGTTCTTGCTTCACAAATCAGGCGCGGCTGCCTGATTATTGAAAGAGCCTGTCTCGGGCAATACCGCCATGGACAGGCTCTGATTGAGTATCACGTTGTTTTCCGGGCAACCCGCACACTGGGACGGTTTCGTCCCTATTCATTTAATTACGGGACGTAGTCTAATACGTGCTCCATGCCCCCTTTCGGATGTTTGAACATGTTCTCAGAACCATGCCCAATGCCGGGTACTATGAGGATTCTCTGATAGCGGCTTATGTCATTTGTATAGATATCCTTCAGGTGTTTCCAGTAGAGATTCGCTCGCGTCAGCCTCACAAACCCCTGTAAATCGGAGCTGCATTTTTTGCTCAGCCCTGCAGAATTGCGCTCTTTATCCAAAGCCCCTGCCAGGTAGCGGGCATCCCTGGTCTTGTAGTTGTTTTTAATCGTGCTGAGAGTGCGCCTGGCAGGATAGCTCCACAGACTCTCCAGTCCTTTCGGATAGTGGTTATAATTTTTGCAATTCGCACTATTCGCATCATGGTGTTCTGCTGCGGGAAGATAATTGTTCAGCGCGAAGATAGTCATTGCGTTGGGAACTCTCAAAATTGTATCGACAGGGGACGGACGTTTATTATCCAGGTAGAGGTAATGAGAGGGGTTCATTACGACATAGCGCATGCGCAAACCCTTGCGTGCCGCTTCTTCATGAATACCGTTTGTGATTGCATACCGGTTTACAAACTGACCTCCGGCTGATTGCCCCACCACAACAACATGCTGTAGCCTGGGAAATTTTTGACGATCATAGAATGCCTTGATTAATTTATCAATAACCTCAAACGAACTGATCTGCGTTGCACGAGCTCCGGAAAGTTTCAGCGAGTCACCTCCAACCGCCCATTCACTGTCCTCCCATACGGGCACATTGTTTTGCAAATTATGCGCGGCAATATCCTTATAAACAGGAAACTGGGGAGCGTATACAACGGTAATGTTTTGTTTGTTTGCCCGTCCGACAGTTTCCCACATCCACTGATAGCAGTCGCCGGTGTTAAGGCTGCTGCTCTGAATAACGATCACAGCCCTTAACGCCGTGCTGTGACCATCGCTGAGCGCGCGGCTGCGGCAATAAGGAATGGCAAACTGCTGTGATCCGACCGACACGTTCATCCGCTTTTCACACATCTGCGGTGAGGTCTTCTCACTTTCAGCATTAAGTGAAACGGGTGTTCCCAACAACACGGCGAAAGATACCAACAGAGGTATCATCAGCAACAACAAAACAGCTTTTCGAATCATCATTACTTCCTCCCAGGATAGTGCTTAATTTTTTGCCATAGGAGAGTGGAAGAGATTATTTCTCCATTATTTACGCATCGCTTTTTTTCTTTTTTTCCAGTTTCCCCTTCATAATATCCCCGAATGAACCCATTGACGTTGGGGCTTTGTCAACATATTCTCGATAGTCTTCTATGGGCTCTTTCGTCGCTGCTCGTGACGCATCTTCCTGCGTTTCCATTTGCGGCATGGACAGGGATATCCTCTTTTGATCCCGGTCTATCCCATCAATCCTCACTTCGACAGCCTGTCCTTCTTTTACAGCATCACTGGGATGAACGATCCTCTTGCCCCTTCCCAGCTTGGAGATATGAATGAGGCCGTCCACTCCCGGTCCAAGATTGACGAAAGCGCCGAACTTTGTCAGACGCACAACGGTTCCTGTATGGACAGTCCCTTCGGGGTATTTTGCCTCTGCTTCATTCCAGGGATCTGACAACAGCTGTTTCATAGATAAACTGACACGGTTGTTTTGCCAATCCAGCTTGGTAATGGCCACATCCAATATTTGGCCGACTGATAAACGCTCGTGAATATCCTCCACGCGGTCCCAGCCGATCTCTGAGATCGGAAGGAGCCCCTGAAGACCGCCAATATCCAGAAAAGCGCCAAAATCTCTGATGGAAACAACCGTCCCTTGTACGAGCATCCCCTCAGACAGTTCTGCCCTCCGGGCTTCTTCTTCTTTTTTCTTCTGCTCTTCCAAAATGGCTCTGGCAGAAAGAATGATATTGCGTCCCCGCTCTCCATATTCCGTAATTCTGAAAGAAAGACGACGGCCAATATAGTCTTTCGCATTCTCAATACGCTGAAGGCCCATCTGTGAATATGGGCAGAAGCCCCGCATATCACCTGCCAGTTTTATCTCAAAGCCCCCTTTAATCTCCTTTTCCACGATCCCTTCAATAGGAATCCCATTCCGCCAGACCTCTTCTATGTAAATTCGTGCAGAATCCCCTGCACCTATCTTGGTTGTGAAAAGTTTCTCATTGTGCTTTGATGAAAGGAAATAGGCAGTAACAGAATCGCCTTCCTTTACGGTAAGATTACCGCCATCATCGGTTAATTCTTTTCTGTCCAGATACCCTTCGCTCTTCCCTCCCAGATCAAGGAAAATCCAATCCTGGGTAATTTTAACGATGACCGCTTCAATCTTCTGCCCAGGCTTTAAATAATCTTTTCGCATACGGGTTTTTTCAAACAACTCCGCAAAACTCTTTTCTTCATTTGATTCATTCTTTTTTTCTTCGACCATGTGATGATATTCCTGTTCTTAATTTTGTAGTATTAGCACAACTCCATAACTATAGGCTGTTGCGCGCCCTCTTCCCCGTGTAATTCGCAGTTACGGGGAGTTCGTGAAAAAGAGGCGCACTGAACTTTACCTTCTATGCACGTTCCGCCGGTCCGAAAGCACAATACGAAGTTCCTTCGGATTGAATCAGATCCCTCCCTTCTGTCGGGACAGGGACTTCTCCCTACGGACGAAATGACACTATGAAATTATGTGACGATGATATCTATCAGAAAATATCTGGCCGTTCCATCCCTATTGTGCAGGAATTTCTTTCTATGTTGTTGAATGGATGCAAGCCTTTAAAAATATACATCATGTTATTACAAACATTCCATAAAGCCTTCGGCTATATTTTTCACGCTGTCAATAGAGAAGTTAGTTTAAGGTAATGCTCATCGTCCTCTCATAGCTTTCCATATCACAGTACACAAAACCGACCTTCCTGTACAGCCGTGAAGCGACATAGTTTGTGACACTTACCGTCAGCCAGATGGATTTGAACCCTAACTGTCTGTATCTCTCCAGGGTGAAGCGTGTCAGATGTGTTCCGATTCCGAGATTTCTTTCGCTTTTATCAACAAAGATGACAAATTCACCAGATTTCCCGCTTATATCCGGAACGAGCGCGGCGTGAGCAATCACTCTAACGCCTCTCCAGGCAAGAAGATTATCGCCTATGGCGAATAGATTCTTCACCCAGTCTTGACATGTTTCATGATCTTCCGGCGGAAGTCCCTGAGAGGCGGGCCTGGGAGAGAACGTGCGATACATTTCCAAAAGAGATGGTACATCTTCCGGGCAACTGATCCCAACGTCAAAGGAGTTTCCGGTTTTATCGGTTCTCGTGGTATGCTCCGGCGTCATAATGAAATAAATCGAATTATTAACCTTCCAGAATATTTTTACTGCGAGAATGAGCTAAATATGGGTGAATTTTAATGGGCTGTTCCTCATAGTATGACTTTTCAATCTTTGAAGAGAAAGACAGCGACATCAAGAAAGCAACCTGTGATGCGGAGAATAGTCCGGATTC
>DNUI01000154.1 GCA_003508565.1 Syntrophaceae bacterium | reverse complement strand
CCCTGCCGGGCGCACAACAAAAAAGGCAGTGCCAATCGGCCCTGCCTTTTTTCACACTATGGTAAGAACCATGGTTTCTAAATCCCATGAAACCGGTTCGGGTGCGCTTGGATATGCCCCCAGTGCAAAGGATCTATGCGAATAATCAGCTTGATAGACGACCGACAAGTTAGACGTGCCATCCTCGAACATCTGGGCTTATGGCTGGTCAGGGCAAGGCCTGTCCCGTACTTGATAAGGGAACCCTCTCCCAAAGCCCACGGCCCGCCATCCGTTGAATACGTCATGGATGATCACTCTCAAAACCCCATCAATGACGATAATTATTATCGAGACCCCGAATATCCGTGGGATGCTTATATCCAAGCATAACGCATCACAAGCAAAATGTGTAGGAACCGGGTTTGTCCGAAAAAGGCTCAAATTTGCCTTTTGAGTCCCGGCAAATCACAAATGACCTCATCGTATACGACAATCGAGGCTCCCCGTCTCCTTTTACAATATCACTGTTCTCCAACATCACACACCGACACAACATCTTGTGGATAAAAAATCATTGACATACAAACGGAACTTTCTTATATTTACCCCGTCAGAAAGCAATACCTTATCAAAAAACCTTCACGCGGGCCTTGCCCTTTCTTTCATCAATATCATCGGGATACATTACTGCATCCTGTCCCCGTTCCCGTGTGCGTATACGGATCACCTCCTCCACGGGATACACAAAAATAAGCCCATCGCCGGGTTGCCCCGTATATGCAGATGTCAGGATTGCATCAATTGTTGCCTCCAGGTTGCGCTCACTCAAAATAATGTTTACCTGTATCTTCGGCAGCATATCCACATGGTATGTACCGGCACGGCCAATCAGCTGAATTCCTCCCTGGCGTCCGTGCCCGCGGATTTCAAACATGTTTAAGCCAACAATGCCAATATTACTTAAAGCTTCCTTGACGTCATTCACCTTGTCTTCACGAATAATGGCTTCAATTTTTTTCAGCATGGTAAAATCTCCACATTATAAATAAGTTTTCATGATATACTGTTTTTCTCCAAAAAGCAGTTTACGAATATGATCGCTCGCCGTGAGAACTGACATCCAGTCCGACTTCCTCCTCCATGGGCGTGACCCTTAGCCCAATACTCCAGTGGAGTAACTTCGCCAACACAAAGGTAGCTGCAAAGGAAAAGACTATGGTAACCGCCACAGCCAGCAGCTGGATGCCGATCTGGCCGGGATTGCCGAAAAAAAGGCCGTTCGCTCCGTCACCGTTCACTGCTACCGTGGCGAAAAGACCGGTGGCAAGCATGCCCCAGGTACTCGCCATACCGTGACAGGCCCACACATCCAGGGACTCATCGAGCTTCCTTCTATCCCGAAAACGTATAGTGTAATATGAAATAGGCGCGGCGACTGCCCCGATAACCATTGCAGCAAGAGGAGTGACAAAACCTGACGCCGGGGTTACCGCCGCCAGACCAACCACCATGCCTGTGGCAATGCCCAGAGTACTCGGCCTGCCATCCAGCCAGGAAAGGAGCATCCAGACCAGACCGGCCGTTGCCGCGGAGGTGTTCGTGGTCAGCAGGGCATTTACCGCCACACCGTTCGCCGCCAGGGCGCTACCGGCATTGAAGCCGAACCAGCCGACCCACAACAAACCAGCACCTAAGACTGTAAGGGGAATATTATGCGGCTCCATCGGGGACTTGCCAAATCCCTTGCGCGGCCCGATGACCAACGCAAACGCGAGAGCCGAAAAACCGGCGGCGATATGCACGACCGTTCCCCCGGCAAAATCTAGGACTCCAAGATTTTTCAGCCAGCCGCCCTGACCCCATACCCAGTGACACAAGGGATCATATACCAGCGTGGCCCAGAGCAGACTGAACAGCAGAAAACTCTTGAATTGTACTCGCTCGACAAACGCTCCGGTAATCAGCGCCGGCGTGATGACCGCGAACATCATCTGAAAGGCGGCAAAAAGTCCATGGGGGATGGTCTTGCTATAGTCTTCGTTGGGCAAGGCGCCTACGCCATTAAATCCCGCGAAGTCAAGGCCTCCGATTAATCCACCAATATCTGTGCCGAAGGCAAGGGAATAACCGTAAAGCACCCACTGTACGCCTATGAGGGCCATGAAGATATAATTCAAGGTTAAGGTGGAAAGAACATTTTTCCGCCGGACCATGCCTCCATAAAAGAGCGCCAGGGCCGGTGTCATTAATAGTACAAGTGCACAACTTACCAGTATCCAGGCAGTGTCGCCCGAGTTCATATCATGTACCTCCTTATTCTTGAAATCACTATTCATGCATATGATAGCAAGCACAGTGCCACGAATGAATCTATTTGATTATACACAGAAATTAGTAATTCATTGGGGATGGCAACGCAAAAAAATGCAACTATTTTGTTCTATTGGGAGCCGTGTTGTACAAAATTGTAAACCTGGCATTTGACAATATCTTTTTCATTTGACACATGGGCTGCATCTCACACATAATGCTGATACTTTTAGAGTATAATGCAAAACCGTTGCCGGTATTTTCAGGATTTGAGGAGCCGAGGGATCAATGGCTTAAGAGAATTGCCAAGATCTCGATCACTTAAACCCTTGAATGCTCGTATCCTCACATTTTTTTAACAACGAAAGGGAAGAGGTACCTTCCTTATGAAAAACTGGAGGCTTTATGGAACGGGCTGATAAGGGACTGCCATTTCTGCTCAAGTATGAAAATGTCGCCGACTATAAAGACGGAGAGGTGCGGATCCTCGACAGGAGAGCCTATCCCGCCAGGGAGGAATTTATATGCTGCAGCAATTATCACGAGGTCGCAAAAGCGATTGCCGATATGGTGACGCAGAGCGGTGGCCCCTGGCTGGCAGCCGCCCTGGGAATAGTATGCGCAGCGAGGGAAACAAAAAATCTCCCCCTGGAAAGGGCGAAGGAAATGCTGAACCAGGCGGCAGATGTGTTAATTAGCGCCCGCCCTACCACCTCGGGAAATATGGAAACCCACATCCGGCGCATTCTTAAAGTAGCACTGGATGCTCTGGATCGGGGCGAGGATGCGGAAGCCGTTACGTATGAATACGTGCAGAAGAATCTGGAAAACCGCTACCGTAGTTCACGTAAGATCGCAATGTATGCCATCGACCTGCTGCCTGACGAAGCGCATATTCTGACGCAGTGTTACGCCGAGACCCTCATCGGTTTTCTCCTCCTTGTTTCTCAGGAAAGAGGGAAAAAAGTATCATTGATCTGCCCGGAGACCAGACCTTATCTGCAGGGGGCTCGCTTGACCGCAAGCGTTGCCTGTGATATGGGTGTGCCCGTAACAGTAATTACCGACAACATGCCCGCGTATATCCTGTCCAAGGGTATGGCGCAGGTGTTTATTTCCGCCGCGGACGTGATCACAATGGACGGATATGTGGTCAATAAGATCGGCACATTCCAAATAGCGCTCGCCGCCCACTTTCACGGTATACCGTACTTTGCCATGGGGTTGCCATCCATAGCCTATGCTACAATAAATGAAGTAGCAATTGAAGAGAGAAATCCGGAAGAGGTGCTGCACGCAATGGGAACCCGCACAGTTAAGAC
>DNUI01000222.1:907-3660 GCA_003508565.1 Syntrophaceae bacterium | reverse complement strand
GGCTGTTCCTCATAGTATGATTTTTCAATCTTTGAAGAGAAAGACAGCGCCATCAAGAAAGCAACCTGTGATGCGGAGAATAGTACGGATTCGCAAAGGTGTCAAGGTTCAACAGACGTGACAAAAGTTGTAAACCTGCGGCCTTAAAGAGAAGACCGCAAAATAGCGGCATTCTCATATAAACTGTGGTACATGCGATGCGGGTATGTGTGGAGGAACAGACATATGTCACATAAAGGGAAAGAGAAAATGAATGCAGGAATGGAAACTTCCTCCATACCTGAAATTCAAAAAAAACATGAAGCCAGGATTGCATACATTACTGATAATGACAATTGGGTGAAAACCAGGGCGTGTGAAATAGATATGGATCGAAGGATTACTATGCAGGAGGGGAGCTGATACATTCATACAGTAACAAAGAATGGATTGTTCAGCACGAAATGGATCATCTTAATGGAATAACGATACTGGACAAAGGGAGTAAAGTGATCTGGGAATTTTATTAATCTATTGCTCCAGCGGGAAAATTTCGAATTTCGATCTGTGCATTGATAATCAAAACAGGTATGCAATGGTTGGGCATTTCGTTTTCATAGTTAAGATCGCATGGAAATTTTAATAACATCAAGAACATAATCATAGTCTCAGATAATGCGCAAACACAGGGGCAGTATTCCCCAAAACAAGGGGAATTCTTCCTCAATCTGGCAAGAACATGTACACACGTGTACTTGGATAACTTATTGATATCACGCGTTAATTCATCTTTTCTTTTGTGGAATAGATTTTGCTAAATTAAACAATAACCCTCGCGAAAAGAAGTGCAACAAATGATGATAGGATCGTCAATAATCTTTACTGTTAAGTTTACCTTCTCAATGACCGATAACTCTGGTAAAGGAAACAAAACACGCAGGTTCAGTGCGACCTGTCACCATTCAAGGGGCAATTTCATCTGGAAAACATCACTACGTTTGATGTGAATATGAACTCAATAAAAAACAGTATACGGAAAAACATACTTGCCTTGAAATACTTTTTTAAAGATCTTCTCTCTATAAAAATAATGATGTTACCCATTCATTTGCTTACATCGCAGCAAGCCACGGGGAGTGCGCTCTCTGACGAACTCAAGCAACTAGCTTCATTATATAACTAATTCAGGAGGTGTCATCTATGAAAAAACATACATTTATTGCTCTATGCATTGGAAGCGTGCTTCCGATGTTCACATTCTTTTCACCAGTGCTCACTCACGCCGAGGTCAATGTCAGTGTTCAGGTTGGGTTACCACCACTTGTGATACCTGCACCGCCTGGCCTTGTCGTGATACCAAACACCTATGTGTATTATCCACCTGATCAGAACATGGATATATTCTTTTATCACGGTTACTGGTATCGCCCGCATCATGGGTACTGGTACAGAGCCCGGCACTATAATGGACCATGGGGTCATATCGTCAGTAATCGGGTGCCCCGTGCGGTAATCGCGGTTCCCCCCGGTTTTCGCCACGGCCCGATGCATGAACGCGTCCCTTACGGACAGGTGAAGAAGAACTGGCGGGGATGGGAGCGTGACCGTCATTGGGACAGAGACAGGCATGATAATAGAAGGAACTTTCATGAAAGCAAGCACAGGGGGCCTGATAGAGATGGACACAAAGGAAAGCATAAGGACAAACATAAAGGAAAGCACAAAGACGAACACAAAGGAAGGTAGAAATACTATCGCTAATCATGCATAAGTGCATAGATTTTTATTCTTGCAAGCCAGTCCGGCGTTTGGCTCTAGTGGTGGATTGTGTGGATCGTAGGTAAATTCATGGCCACAACAGCGTTCAGGACATATAAAGAATAACCTGTATGAAAATATTTTTGAGTACCATCATGAAGGGATGAAAAAATTATTTATCTCAATTGCATATCCTCTGACGCGCAAATCATCCATTAATGATGTTGCAGACTGTATGGAGATTCATATCACAGATATTGCGCTCTCATGTTATGTGTGACTTCATTCTGGAGGGAAGGACCTCAAGAATCTGATATTTTCTGTTATGGAAAAATTCACTCATGCCTGCAATTTTGTAAAGTCGATTATTCCCGGCTTTCAGGTAAAGTACAAAAACCAGAGCCTCCTTATGAAGGTTTTGGGCGTTTTTCTTTGGCCCTTTAATCGGAAGTTTATGACTGGTTATGTTACTACACTCAAATGGACAGTGTACTTCCCCAGCGAAAGCAGCATTCATAGCAATCCTGAAAGTGCCATCGAAACCCTCATGCATGAGTTTATTCACTTGTGGGACAGAAAACAAAAGGGCGTTTGGTTCAGCTTAAGTTACCTTTCTCCACAAATCTGGGCGATAGTTCCATTCACGGGCTTAGCTGCATTCGGTTGGCTGTTTCCTGTCTGGATTGACTGCCTTATTTTTGGGCTTGGGATGCTTTTCCTGGCTCCCTGGCCATCCCCCTGGCGCACCCGATTCGAGCTCCGGGGCTACACCGTTACATTAGCCTATAAACAGTGGGCGCTTGGTGTTTTGGCAAACGCCGAAAGTATGGAATGGATTGAGAAGCAGTTTACCGGTTGGTATTACTATAAAATGTGGCCGTTTAAGAATAATCTTGCGAATAGAATCGATATGATTATTGAACAGATCAGGGCCAATAACCTCGGAATACCATTTGCCTATGTAAAAACTTTCGTGTCAAACAAGGAGAATGGGCTTGACCAATGCAAATTGTGAA
>DNUI01000222.1:0-780 GCA_003508565.1 Syntrophaceae bacterium | reverse complement strand
CCTCTTGTCTGATACTTCCTCAGCCAACGCACTATTTACACATTGTAATTATGGTTCAATGCATCGGTATTAGTCTCTCCGGATTGGCAGGACTTATAACAAGAAAGTCATTATTTACTTTCTCATCGGATGATGATAGTAATTAGAAACTTTTGAATTATTCATCCAGTCAAAAACATAGGAGAAATGGAGAGGACAGAAGGGGGCTGCCGGCATGTATCAGAAGCCTTATTTCAACATAGCGCCCGAATCATTGCGATCCCCGAATGTCCCCCATGGTATCTCTGAAGGAGGATATTGCATATGGTGTCGATCTGGAAAATGACAACAAACAAATATATAGCGAAACGATGGGTACCAAGAGCAAGCCTTCGGCTCTCGCTTTTATTATTAATCCTTGCGCTGGCAGCATGTTATCCCGCGCCCTATCGCGAGACCCCAAGTGCGAGTCCAAGCCCAAGTCCAAGTGCAAGGGCCCCCATAACCCAGGTCTATTTTTACCCTAAACAGGGCCAGACAACAGAGCAACAATCCCGAGACCACTACGAATGCTACAACTGGGCGATGCAGCAGACCGGCTTCGATCCGAGTCAGTCGTCAATTCCGTCTCCGCGGCGTGTCAAAGTGGTGCCGATGCCCCCTCCGGGACATGATACCATCGCTCTGAGCATCGCCGGTGCGGTTCTGGGCGCGCTAATCGCCGGGCCGAGACACGCAGGACAAGGTGCATTGATCGGTGCAGGAAGCGGGGCTCTATTCGGCGCCGCATCAGATGCGGCA
>DNUI01000249.1 GCA_003508565.1 Syntrophaceae bacterium | reverse complement strand
ATATTGCCCGGATGATTACGATCTTCGGTGTTGGAGTATTCAAAGAAAAGCTATCTTCCTTGAGGATGGTTCCCGCTATAGCGTGATGTACAGAGGCAATGTACATGCGCATACTCACACAATACGGTAGCAGGTGCGGATACGACCTGACAGCATCCAAAATCTTGTCAGATAGAATCTCTTCATGAGTTCCTAATATTTTATTGTCAAAGAACGTTTATATGATCATCTCCCTTAACTATTACGACACAGTCTCCCCTCCAGAGGGGGACAAGACTCCAACCTCCGCCAGCGGGGGAGAACTACATTATCATCTCGAAAAAAAGAATTTTAAATATCCGAACTACAGACCCCTTTTGTAAGGGGCACAGGAGTTATTGTCGCTGTCCCCCGCCGGTGGATGTCAGGGTTGCTTGTTCACCGCAGTCGGACATAGGGGGTGGTTGTCCCCCGCTGGCGGGGGTAGGGGGTGGTTATTTCCTTTGCTAAATCCCTCTATATCTCCCTTTACGAAAGGGAGACTTAATCGGGCAGGGGATGGAGATTAATATAAGAATTTCATAGCAAAATATTTCAATAAACTTTTTATATCATGCCCCCAGGTCTTTTCTCCCCGCACAATCAGTTCATCATCTTTTTGTAATCTCGCTGTTGAATGATCGAACGATTCTATATCAACATACTGCTCATCACATATACAGCCTGACCGCTCGGAACATTTCTGCAGGTCATGATAGAAAGGGCCTTTCGTAGTATCAGGATTGTGGAGTTGTGTCTTAGTATTCGGATAGAGAATATATTTTGCAGTGTGATAATCAAGAGCGACCGGGTCTGCGCACGCGCACACCGCCCTGGTATGCGCAATGGGAGGTTCCGTTCGTGTGGAGAGACCGATCCATTCTGCAGTGGTGAGATTAAGATCAGGCTTGCGAATTGTTTTTAAGAACATCCCGATTTCCAATCCCAACATTCCGGGTGCAGGCCCTTTGGACCATTTATCAAATGGGAATGAATGAAAATTATAGTACTTGTTTATTAATTTGCCGTTGTTATTGGGGTCGGGACCTCCGGAGAGATCACACACGCCAAGGAAATTTTTTATTGCACTGGTTGGACCGCAATAAAAACTGTGATGATTCAAGGCAGCGCAGTTCACAAACTTTAACGGTTGTCCCGTATAAGAACCTTTTCGCCAGATGCCATTTTTCAAATCGATCATGGTGCCTTTATCCGTTTGGAAAACAGGGTAGCTCATGATCACTTCACGACGTTTCTCGTCTTTACGCCCGTTGGATATTGATAATAAAGGAACTCCACCGGTTCCATCGCATAATACATACCCCGGGCCATCCGCGGGTGAATAGACGCGCTTTCCGCCTGCATCGATATTAACCCAATGGCAGACAGAAAAGCGATCGCCATAGTTCTTTTTCAGATGATCCGCCAGGTGATTATAGTTGTGTATGCCCGGAATATCTGAATTTCTCTTAAATGTTTTTACCCACCCGGCATGATTCCAGGGTTGTGCTCCGCGGTGATTGTTTTCGGCAATCACAACCTCACCATGAAACCCGCCTGTTCTTTCCATAATCATGGATATCAGGGCATTGACAGATGCAAGATTCGGCGCCCCCTGGTTCCACCATTGAATATTGGGTTTAATAACAACAATATCATCGGTACCAAATACTTTTTCAACACCTCCCATCATTTCCATTACTTTGGACACATTTTCTGATGGGGCTCCATTCACGGATCTGTAGAGCGTGACTTTCTTTTGTGTCAACTTTCTCCTGTAAGGCAAATCTTCCTTCCTTGTGCATCCTGTTAAAAGCAGCATACAGAGGGAACTAATTGAATTATGGAAAAATAATCGCCTGTTAATCATGAAGAATTCTGCAATCAACGATTTTTGTATCCGGCAAAGACCTTTTATAAATTGATCGTATAAATAACACAATGAGCAAGTGGCGCGGTAACCTGTGAGCAGTACATTATCAAGCCGCAGGGCGGGCTTATTCACTCATTCCTGGGTATCTCAAACTTTTCCATCAAGTCATACAGGGTAGGGCGGCTGACGCCAAGCTCCATGGCAGCCTTTGTCATGTTGCCTCTATTGCGGTTTAGCGCTTTCACAAGCAGTTCTTTTTCTATGGCATCGCGGGCTTCTTTGAGGCTCATGCTTTCGTACTTCTGCTGGGGGGCCTCCATCTCCAAATCTACTGGCGTGATTTTTTTGCCCGCAGTCATAATGACGGCTCGTTTAATGCGGTTTTCCAGTTCCCGAACATTTCCTGGCCAGGCATACTGTTCAATGGCTTCAATTGCCTGATTGGTAAAGCCATTGATCTTTTTTCTGTTTTCCTCAGTATAGCGTTCAAGAAATGCTTTCGCCAGGAGAACAATATCTCCCTCTCTTTCTCTGAGGGCTGGGAGGAACATCGAGATGACACTCAGGCGAAAGTAAAGGTCATCCCGAAAGCTTCCATCTTTCATGGACTCTTTGAGGTCACGGTTGGTAGCCGCAATCACGCGCGTATCCACTTCAATCTGCTCCCGGCCGCCAACCCGCTCGATAACCTTTTCCTGCAGGAAGCGGAGTAGCTTTACCTGAAGGGAGAGCGGAAGCTCTCCGATCTCATCCAAAAAAAGGGTGCCCCCGGCGGCCATTTCAAAGCGGCCTTTGCGCTGAATATGCGCCCCCGTGAAGGCGCCTTTTTCATGGCCGAAAAGTTCGCTCTCTAAGAGATTTTCGGGAATGGCGCCGCAGTTGATCACAATAAAAGGATTTTCCTGACGGGCGCTTAAGCGGTGGATGGCGCGTGCGACAAGTTCCTTGCCGGTACCGCTTTCTCCCATGATTAATACCGGGACATCCGTAGTTGATACCTTCCGGATTACTGAGAAAATATCCTGCATTTTCTGGCAAGAGCCCAGCATTCCTTCAAATGTTGCTTTGCTTAACCGTTCCTGCAACACCCGCTGCTCCCTTTCAAGCTGGGAGACATAGAAGGTCCGGCGGAGAACAACCTTAAGCTCATCCAACTGGATTGGTTTGTAGAAAAAGTCATACGCCCCTTTCCCGATAGCTCGCAGGGCATGCTCCTTTTCGCCGCGACCCGTAATAATAATTATCTTGGCGTGGCCATGTTCGCTCATGATATCATCGAGGGTGGCAAAACCTTCTTCAACGCCTGCCGGAGAAGGAGGCAGGCCAAGGTCAAGGGTAACTACGGCGGGACGCTCCTTTTTCACTATGGATAATGCGCTTTGCCGGTCTTCTGCCAGCAATACTTCATAGTCCTCGGCCATTGCCCACCTCATCTGCGTCCGCAGATCTTCATCATCCTCAACAATTAAAAGCTTTGGTTTTTTCACGGCAAATCCTTAAAAGAAGTAAATGGCAAATAGTGACAGATGAAGCGATGGGTCACGGGGCAAGGTTCCAGGGTTTAGAATGCTGTGTCATCGCTTTCCCCTTTTTTCTGTTTCGACAGTGATTTTATCAAACCATTAAGAAGTTTTGATACCTCTTCTTGTAATCCATAAAGTTTTGTATATTTATCACTATTTAGTAATCCAAGATCCTTTGAGAGAGAAAGAAGTGTTTCTAACTCGCTGCAAGATCCGTAGGCAATATAGAGAAATTGTAGATATTCTTTTATATTTTTCCGACTATAGCCCTCTGCTATATTGCATGGTATGGAAACAGCGCTCCGTCTCATTTGTGAGATAAGACCAAATCGTTCATCATGAGGGTAATCTATCGTAACTTTATAGATTTTAAGTGATAGACTGTATCCTTTCTGATAAACGATCAAGTCTTTATAACTATTTAGCACTGCCCTATCCCCTAAACCCTATCCCCTAGTCTTTCCTCAGTTCACCATCGGCTTAGTTGTCATATAACATTCAGGAATCATTATCAATTAGTTTTTTAAATTTCATGGAATACCCGCTGCTGATGCTTCGTGTTTAAAAAAATCTAAAAAGTCTAAAACGAGTACTTCCATACCATAATTTATGTAAGTTGGCAGCAATCAAGAGCGGTCAGATTCATCGAGTGTATCTGATACAATAAAATTGTTATTAGAAAAACCTTCTTCTTATCCAGCGCAAATCCTCTTTTTGTGAGAACGGTCACATCTTTCTATTCCATATATTGCGATAATCTTCACAAATCGAGCGTGAGTAGAGGGGGGAGAGATATATATGAACGCAATGATTCGTACGAAAATACTCT
>DNUI01000192.1 GCA_003508565.1 Syntrophaceae bacterium | reverse complement strand
TAAATTATGGCGGTCTGGTCATTCCTATAAGGAGTTATGTATGAAGCTTTCAAATATTTTCATTATTGTTTGCTTTGCGCTCTCACTATCCGGTTGTGCTTATCTAGGTTCCGGTTCCGTGGAAAAACGCGAATCCGCGAGCCTTCTCAACATTGAAAGTATCGTCCAGAGCATAACCGGGAATCAGGTCACGCTTATCTTGAAAATCCCCGAACTAAAAAAAACCCCCGGATCACCGGCGAGCGAAATTGCCCAGCAGGTTGTGCAAAAAAGTATTCTGATTGAGGGCATTAAAACTGAAGTGGGTGGTACGCCTGCAACGGTAAAGACAATCCGCGGGAATACCGCAGTTATCGAGTTTGAAAAGCCTGTATCCTATCCAGTCGGGACTGTGCTGGAATTGATGATTCCGAAAAAAACCATCGCCGTTGTGGATTTCGAGGTCATAAGGGGGCATGAAAAAGAAGCCGGAAGAGTGAGTCTCGAAGAACTCACGTCGGCGCTTATCGATTCAGGACACTTTATCGTCCTCGAACGTTCTAAGCTGAAATCCATTATGAACGAAATTGAACTTAGCTTAAGTGGAATGGCGAAAGAATCCCGTGATAAAGTCGCGGGGCAACTTATCATTGCAGATCTCATCCTGGCGGGAACATTTGCAGAGATGGGGGACGAGTGGAATATCAACCTGAGATTGATCAATGTGAGAACCAGCCAGGCCGTAGCGGCAATCACTATGAAAACAAAGTTGTTCAAACCAATGGAAATACGTGATTCCGGCCCAATGAAAGAGGATTTTGAGGAGACAACGACCGATTCCGCATGGATATTGATGAAGGCGGGGAGAAAGGTCTATTTTCAGTCCAGCATAGACCGTTCTGCCGGAGTGGAAAACTCAAAAAAATCCTTACGACTAGATTTCAATCTCATCGCGGGCCAAATACCTATGTATGCACAAATTGAAAATAGAAAGAAAAGGGATCTGAGCCTTTATGACGGAATTGAATTTTATGTCAGATCTACAGAGAGACTTTACGCATCCATGGGCATAAAAACGTCCCATCCTGACAACCCCAACAAGATCGATATGTGGATCGGAAATTTCGAACCAGAGAAGACATGGGAAAAGATCAGGATCCCTTTCAATAAAATGGTGATAGCAAGGGGCTGGATAACGAGAGGCGCAAAGATGGCAGGGGCTGCACCGGGTGATCAGGTCATGCGACTTCATCGGGTGGAGGGATTTGAGATCGGTGTGGATGTGCGAAGGAATTCGGATATCAAGGGGACTCTTTGGATTGACCGAATAAGCTTTTACCGCGACTAAAAAGAGATATTTTCAACTCACGTGACGGGTAAATAAATACCATGATTGACAATATCTGGACATTGCTGAAAAGTATAAGAATTCAAGATATTTTTGACATAGGGATTATCTCTGTGATGATCTCCGCCCTCCTTATTTGGTTTAAAGACAGGGCTTCCCGGTTTGTGTTACTGGGCATCAGCCTCCTTGGTTTTATCTATGTTGTTGCAAAATTTTTCCAGCTTTATCTTACCACCGTTGTACTTCAGGGGTTTTTCGCGATTCTCCTCTTTGTTCTCGTAGTCATCTTTCAGGAAGACCTCAGGAGATTCTTTGAGCGTCTTGCGATTCTGGGAATAATCAGGAAAAAGATTCAAAGCACTACCCCTCAGGAACAAACTGCAGAAATTATCACGCAGACCGTGGCAGACTTTGCCAGGAAGCGGATCGGCGCCTTGATTGTGATCCAGGGAAGCGACCCTCTCGATAGGCATCTCAGCGGGGGTACAACGCTTAACGGTGTTCTCAGCGAACCTCTCCTCGAGAGTATTTTTGATCCTCATTCCGATGGCCATGATGGCGCCGTGGTGATCGATGGAAACACAGTCATTCGTTTCGGATGCCACCTGCCTCTGTCACAAAATATAGGACCATTCGGAATCTCAGGTCTTCGTCATACGGCAGCTCTCGGTCTTTCCGAAAGGTCGGATGCCATCTGTATTGTTGTTTCGGAGGAACGGGGAACTATCTCCATCGCCCAGAGAGAACAGATCAGAGAAGTTACAAGTGCGTCGGCTCTGAAAGGAGAGTTAGAATCCTTTTACCTCAGCAAAACTCCCCTCGGGAAGCCGGGTCCCATTTCACTGTGGTTAAAGGAAAATACGAAGGAAAAAGTCATCGCCATTTTCCTTGCCTGCGTTCTCTGGATCATTTTTGGTTACCAGAAGGAATCGATCTACAAGGATTTCAACGTGCCTGTTGAATATATTAATGTGCCATCAGAGTGGTTTATAGAAGAACCTAAAATTAAGGAAGCCAAACTAATGCTGGCCGGCCCCTCTCAGGCTTTTCAGCTTCTGAATACGGAAGCGCTCAAAATATCCCTCAGCCTTTCTCAAATTCAGGAGGGGAAACAGGACATCATTCTTACCAAAGAAATGATAAAAACCCCTTCAAACATAAATGTGGTGGGCATCAAACCGAGCAGGATTACGGTCAATGCATCAAAGTTTGTCCGTGTTTCTGTTCCTATCGAGGTGGTAACGGAAAATCAAACAGTTCCAGGGGTTATCGTGCAGAAAATCACCGTAACTCCCTCTTCGCTCAAGCTTCTTGTACCGAGCAGGCAGTTGAGAAATAATATCACGATAAAAACGGCGCCGATTGATCTCCAATCATTGACGGCAACTACGACATTGAAACCAAAACTCGTTATCCCCCCGGAGGTTCAATTTGAAGATAAAAGGGAACCTTCCGTCACCGTGGTTATTAAGATAAAGAGATAAATGAGAATGTCCAGACAGGTAAAAAAACGTTCCAGAAAGACCGGACTACCCCCGGGATCCCTCATTCATATTGGGGATCAGTTGATCGAAAAAACAAAGATCACTGTGTTCGATTATGATGAATCCCATATACAGGAGAAAGAAATCAGGGCAGTCGGCGAATGTCGCGAATACAAGAATAGTCCGACAGTAACATGGATACACGTAGAAGGTCTCCATGACACCAAGGTGTTGGAGGAACTGGGAACTATTTTCGGTTTGCACGCACTTACCGTGGAAGATATCCTCAATACAGATCAACGCCCCAAAATGGAGGATTTCTGTGAATACCTCTATGTCGTTCTCAAGAATTTTCATAATCATACAGAGGAAAGCAAAGAGATTACCTCAGAACAGATCAGTATCATCCTTGGTCCTCAATTTGTCATTTCCTTTCAGGAAAAAGAGACGGGCATGTTTACACCCATTCGGGAAAGAATCCGGAACGGCAAGGGTCATCTCAGAAAAGCCGGGGCCGATTATCTTGCGTATGCCCTCATTGACACCATCGTTGACAACTATTTTACTATTCTGGAACAAGTTGGTGAACTAATTGAATCCCTTGAAGAATCGCTGGTAAAAAACCCCTCAACAAAGACTCTGCAGGCCATTCAAAATCTGAAAAGGGATATGATCTTTTTGAGGAAATCCGTCTGGCCTCTGCGGGAAACAATCAGCGGTCTTCAACGAACAGGGTGCAAGCTTATTCATGCATCGACAAACATATACCTCAAAGACATTTACGATCACACTATTCAGGTGATAGATACAATAGAGACCTTCCGGGATATGCTCTCCAGCATAATGGATATATACCTCTCGAGTGTCAGTAACAGAATGAACGAAATCATGAAAGTGTTGACCATAATCGCCACGATATTTATGCCACTGACATTCCTGGCAGGTGTGTACGGCATGAATTTCAAATACATGCCGGAACTTGAATGGCACTGGGGGTATTTTTTTGTCTGGGGAGTCATGATCATTGTTGCCATTTCTATGCTGGTCTATTTCATGAAAAAAAGGTGGTTGTGAAAGTGTTATTTAGGCATTTTCTTCAACTGTTGTTCTCCCCGTGCCGTTAAGACAAGCTGCAGCTTCCTGCCTTCAATGAGCTCCTGGGCAACTAACCCCCTGACCATTAACATCGCAAGAATTTCATCAAACTCATTTTGTGGAATC
>DNUI01000247.1 GCA_003508565.1 Syntrophaceae bacterium | reverse complement strand
GAGATAATCCAGTCTCTTCGATCTTTTCTTCTCGGCGGCCCACCACCATTCTTGTTTTTTTTCTAAATCTTTAATACTTGCATTTGTTGCTGGCTCTGCCATAAAAATTTCCTCCCTTCTTGTTACCTTTCGGCTTTTCAACTGACTCCCCTTTTAAACCGGGGAAGCATATGTTCTGTTTTATTTCTTCTCAAATGAAGAGCACGAGTTTGCATCCATATCTGCTCCTACCGGTTTTGCCTTGTAGTAAGCTTGTCTCGGATCAACCACTCTTTGAACGCAGTCCCCCTTGTTTGGATCTTCCTTTATGGGGAAGAACTTCTTACATTCCTTGCATAACGGCATTAAATATCACCTCCTTCAAATGTTAACTTTTTTAATTTGAATTGTTACTACACCTACTTATATTACATTAAACTTCTTATATTTCTCTTTATTCTTCCAGATTCAAGTCAGAGCCTTTACAACTCTGAGATTCCCGGGATATTTTTGCCGTGTCTGTTTCTTCAAATCCGGATCCACCCACTGTTGTCACAAGGCCATACTGGCGATAGAGGTCCGCATGGATTTCAAGAAACGAGGGATTGACGGCATCTATTTCGCTGTACGACCACTTTCTGCCCAACCAGGAATACTTATCCTGGCAATAGTTGTGGAAGGGAATCAAATCTACACGCTTTATATTCCCGGTGAGCGAGGCAAGATAAACGGAAGCTTTTGTGTGAAAATCAATGTCGTCGTTAAAGCCCGGTATAACCGGTATTCTTACCCATATATCAGAATCTTTCTTACACAGCAACTCCAGATTTTTCAGAATAAGTTCGTTTTTTACCCCTGTTTTTTCGAAGTGTTTTGCTGAATCGAGATGCTTCAAATCAAAAAGAAATATATCCGTATACTCTGCCATCTCCTCCAGGATACTGAAGTTACAATAACCATTAGTATCCACGCAGGTGTGGATAACGCGCCTTTTTGCTTCTTTAAGCAATTCCAGCGAAAAAGCAGGATGCATGGTGGGTTCGCCACCGCTTAACGTCATACCTCCACCAGAGGTTTTGTAAAAGGGTTTATCCTGTTCTACCACGTCAATAACCTCGGACACACTCATGGTTTTCCCCACTAACTCAAGGGCATCATACTTACAGGCATCAATACACTTCAGGCAATTATCGCATTTCGCACGGTCTATTTTGTGATAATTTGACCCTTCAATGTTGGCAAGTTCCGGTTCTATGGGCGGATTAATCGCATCCCTGGGGCAAGCTTCCATACAGGCGCCGCATTGAACACAAAGCCTCTTCTTCCAGTAAACCTCCGGATAAGTAGGAATGGTTTCGGGATTATGACACCACTCACACCTTAATGGACACCCCTTAAGGAACACATTAGTTCTGAATCCGGGACCGTCATTCACGGAAAACTTGGCAATATCGGTGATCAGCACGCTCTCTTTCATTTATGCTATCCTCCCTGGATCTTAATGATCTATGAGAATAAAATATCTTGCCTGTTATGAATAATCATAAGAGGCTCTTTGCCATATCTTTCATGTTCTGAAGTGTATCCATGCTCTCGATCTTTTTCTTCAGAGCAAGTGATTTCTTCTTCCCCAGTACAGGCTCGCACAGATCAAGGAACTTGCTGGCTACGCGCTCTTTCTTGACCTCCAGGGGCGGAGTCTGCTGAAGGATGTCGGAAAAGGCCTGGAAGCTTTTTCCGTTATTGACTTCCACCTCAACAATTGATTCCAGGGCCATTATCTTAGGATCATTAATTACCTTGATCTTTTTCATAATCGCCCGCACTGCGGGATCATTCACTTTCTCGTCAGTAAAGGCCTGCATGCCTGTCACTCCTCTCAGCAGAGCGTTGGCCACGCAGTAGGAAATGCTGAATTTTCCTTCCAAGCCGCTGGCCGGCTCGTTCTTGCCTGCAGCCTGAAGGGACAGTGTGGATGCATGGACAGTAATACTCTTGATCGCATCCAGTTCGATGTTCTCTCCCTTGATGATTGCCAGTGCGGCTTCCAGAGGCGAGTGTGTTGCATGGCAGGATGCATGGTATTTCTGTTGAAGATTCTGGACATCCCACCCCAAACCCAGCATCGTCACTACATCTTCATTCACCTTGCCCTTTAGGGCCTCGAAAAATCCCTGGGGACCTTCCAGAATATCCTCAGCGCTCGTGAAGCCCTGCTCGGCGAGAAGCGCTGCCAAGAGTCCGGACTGGGAGGCGCGACCTGCATGGAACGGCTTACACATGGTCCCGAATACGCGTTTGAGACCAGATGATTGTGTCCCGCCGATACCCAAAGCATACGTGGCTTGTTTCCCGGATAAGCCCAGTAGGCGCGCGCATGCGGCTGCAGAAGCAAGATGCCCCAAAGTTGAAGTAGCATGCCAGCCTCCCATGTAATGGTCAAGACTTGCGCAAGCGCCAATGGTACTTCCAACCTGCAGGCCGATGATATAGGCGGTAAGAAAGTCTTTCCCGGACTTGCCCCTCAACTCGGAAAGTGCCAACAGCGACGGGAAAATGGTAACGGAAGGATGTCCAAAAAAGGATACCAGGGTATCATCGTAATCAAGAGTATGCGAGGCCGAACCATTGATGAGTGCGGCGCTACTCACGTCTTTTTTCATATGATAGCCGATGATGGTCGCCTGTTTTTTACCCCCCACCATATCCGCATAGTCAATAAGCATTTTCACCAGTGGATCATCTTTGCCCGCAAACGTAACGGCAAGCCAGTCCATGAATGCCACCTTGGCATGCTCGTATACCCACGGGGGTATATTCTGTTCATCAGTATTCACGATAAACGAGGCGAGTTTTGCGGTAAATCCTGCACCATTTCCACTCATTGAAAGTCTCCTTTTCGTTTTTCTTCAACGTTCTTAATGACAGTGAACCGTTTCATTAACTTGTCTGCGATACTGTAAGGATCGCTCTTGCCGGAGAGTATGAGTTCAAGCTCTTTCTCCATATTTCCATTGCCCGTGATCCGCTCCTTGATGATACTGACCATCTCCGTCTCCAGTATGCTTATGACCTCTTGACGAACATGATCTTTTTGATAGTGCGGACCTTTCTTTTTCTTCTGAATAAATTCAGAAAGTATGTCCATTAGTTCATCAATGCCTTCCTTGGTAAAGGCAGAGGTCTTAATGACCGGGGGAATTTTTGCAGCCGTCTCCGTTGAAAGATCAAGCATGGCGGAAATCTCGGATACTATAATATCAGCACCCTCCCTATCGCACTTATTCACCACGAACAGGTCGCCAATTTCCATAACCCCGGCTTTGATAGCCTGGACACTGTCGCCTCCTCCAGGGTATGTCACGAGCATTACATAATCGGCGGCACTTACAACCTCGATTTCATCCTGACCTACGCCTACAGTCTCAATGATGACAATATCTTTGCCGGCAAAATCCATGATTCTTACAACATCACGGGCCGCCTGGCAGAGACCTCCCAACATGCCACGGGTGGCCATAGACCTGATAAAGATATTCTGATAGGTGCTTATATCGCGCATCCGGATACGGTCTCCCAGCACTGCTCCACCGGAGAAGGGACTTGATGGATCTACCGCAATAATGCCGATAGTATATCCCCTATCACCCAATCGCTTGGCAAACTCACCGACCAAAGAACTTTTGCCCGCCCCCGGAGAACCTGTGACTCCTATCACGCAGGTCCGCCCCGTTTTCGCGTAGATGGTCTTCATGATATCTTTCCAACCTGTCTTCCGATCTTCAACATGCGAAATAAGCTTTGCCAAAGCTCTTTCACTGTTTTCCCCGGCGGCTTCAATCATCAATGCGAGTTTTTCTTCCACGGTAAAGACCTTTTCCTCTAACCCCGATAAACGGATTAAGTGCGTTAATGAAATTGTTTTCTGCCACTCTTTTCTGTACCCCCTCGCGGGGTAGAAAAGCGCAGAATATAATTTCTGACTTACTAAATTTTCATAGGCTGTGCTTCACCGAAAACTTCACGCAACACATCGCAGATCTCCTGGAGCGTTGCATCGTTTTCCACGCACTCGCATATGGCAGGCATAAGATTCTTATCTTTATCTTCAGCCTGAACTTTCAAACTTCTAAGAGAGCTTACAACAGCCGTACCGTTGCGTTCGCGTTTTAACCGGACAAGATTTTCCTTCTGACGTTCTTCTGCCGTCTTCATAAGTTGTGGATCATAGGTCGCTTCCACTTGACGGTTGATGGAAACATCAATCTCATGCTCGCTAATAAAACAGTTCACGCCAACAATCAACTCTTCCTGTTTCTCTATCTTTTTCTGGCGTTCATATGCGCTCCTGGCTACCGCTTTTTGCATATACCCATTTTCAATAGCGGCAACGGTACCACCCATTTTTTCAATCTTCTCCAATTCTGCCAGTGCATCTTTCTCGATCTCATCCGTCAGTGATTCCATGAAGTAAGATCCCGCCCATGGATCGCATACGTCGGTCACTTTTGATTCGAAGAGCAAGATTCTGGAAGCATCCTGCTGGAGCTGAGTTGCCTCCTGAGAGTGGCCGAGGCCAAGTGGTTCGTCAAAGGGCGGAAATGCACCGGGAATAGCCCCAGACATTCCGGCTGCCATTCCACCGACAACAGCACGGGCAAGATTGTTGAGAGGCCTCTGGAGTGTGGTGCTGGAGCATCCTATATGCGCAGTGATGGGCTGACGGATTTGCATGCTCTTGGGATCTTTTGCATGGAAGCGGTCCCTCAGTATATGGGCCCACACTCTGCGGGCCGCCCTCTGGAAAGCAATTTCATTGTAGATTTCCATGCTGCCGCCGAACGCATTGAAAGTAAAGGCAGGAGCAAATTCATCTACTTCAAGCCCGCCTTCCAGTCCGGCCTTGATATAGGCAATGCCATTGGCCATCGAAAATGCCAGATCCTGAACGCGTGTGGCTCCGGCTTCCCTGATATGATAGCCGCCTATTGAATTGATGTTAAGCTCAGGCATATGCTTGCAACAAAACACGCACGTATCGCGGAACAGCCTCATAGACTGTTTTGGCGGGAAAATGTATGTTCCACGAGCTATGAATTCTTTCAGAATGTCGTTCTGGGGTGTTCCTGTTAGTTTATCCAGAGGAATACCTCGCTTTTTGGCCAGACAGGCATACATGGCTATAAAGACCGCCGCCGGGGCATTGATGGTGAAGTTGGACGGCACTTTATCAATATCCAGATCGCCGGTATATGCTTCGTAGATAATTTCAAAATCCCGCAAAGAATCTACCGCAACGCCCACCCGGCCTACTTCTCCCTCGGCAAAGTGACTATCCGAATCATAGCCGCATTGGGTCACCAAATCAAAGGCGATGTTGGGACCACCCTTGCGTCCCATGGACTGCATCCTTAAGAGATAATCACGATAATCGGCAGGGGTTCCAAATCCGCCGTATTTACCTGATCGCCCCGTTCCGCCCCAGTCGGACCGATAATTGAGCTTTGCACCAAATTCTGCATATGCTCTCCAGAATTCTAAGGGAGTGTTTCCTGCAGTGTAGGGGAACTGACCGGGAAATCCGACCTTTTCCAGAAAATGCGAACTATCCGAAGAAATGGGAGTGTAGAAAGTCGTAGGGCTTTTATCCAAATTAAATTTTTTTACACGCGGATTGAGGACCTCGCCTTCCCATTTCTTTAAAGCCTCTTTAATTTCTTTCTTGCTATTCTTCTTCATGTCTCATCCTTAAAATAGTGGTTAGGCATTTCCCCCGATCTTTGTACGGATGAATGCCGCAATATCCTTGATCTTAGAACCTGAAGTGAAAACGCCTCCAACACCCATCTCTTCCAGAGTTTTTTTGTCTTCTTCAGGAATGACACCCCCGACAGTCACCAAAATGTCGTTTGCACCTTTGGCTTTGAGACCTGCCATGACTTTTTTTGTCAATGTGAGATGAGCTCCCGAAAGGATAGAAAGACCAATTACATCAACATCTTCCTGTACGGCTGCGGAAACGATTTGTTCCGGAGTCTGACGAAGACCCGTGTAGATGACCTCAAAACCTTCATCCCTGAGTCCATAAGCCACAACATGTGCTCCACGCTCATGACCGTCCAACCCGGGCTTGGCAACAAGAACTCGAATTTTTGAATCCTGGCCCATGCGAACTCCTCCTTATATTACGAATTATTTAACAGCGACGCCTCTTCTAATAATTGAATGTGATTTGTTGCTGTATGTCCCAAAGTAATTTTGCAAGAAAAATGCCAAAAGCATCATGCTTCCGAATAAGCCGATTTTTAACTCTATTTTTAATTCTTTTTAAAGAGCCTGAAAATGGAGTCCTTTTTATGGGACATATTTGACTAATTAGTGTCCATTTGGAACAAGTTATTTTTGTAAGAAGAATGAATTTTAAAATACAATATATAATGATATAATATTTTTTTTATGTTTAAGTATAAGGTAGCCATACCTGCATGTCAAGAAAAACTTAGCCAAAAGTATGTACATAGCCCGATAGTGTGTTAAGAATATGCTATGCAATATTTCAGAAAAATAACTTTTTATTGCTTATTTTTATTGTTTACTTTACATCATCAAGCAAAAGGTGGATTTTTCTTTATGATATATTTTAAAAGAAAGGGAGGACTATATGGCTTCAGAGGAATTGAAATCAAAGGCTGATACGCTTGTTGAAAACGGCAAAAAAAAATGTGAAGAAGGAAGAGGTGGGGATGCTCTGGAGATATTTAATCAAGCCCTCGATATCTATAGACAAAATGGAGATGCGGATGGTGAGATAACCGCCTTGGGTTATATTGCAGCTATTTATCATTCGTTAAACAAACCGGAGAATTCTGTAGAAACATACAAATCGCTGTTGAAAATATTTGAAGGCTTACATGATGTAGTCGCCCAGGGAAAGGTTCTGAATAACATTGGGCTGATAAGCGCAAGGAATGGCAAATATGAGGAAGCGTTAGAGAGTTTCCATAAAGCATTATATCTTTTTAAGGATACTGACAATAAACTTGGAGTAGCAGATCAGCTTGGCAATATAAGCTCGGTCTACCGCGATATCAAACAATACGACAATGCCCTGAGCATCTGTCAAGATGCAATGAAAGTTTATAAGGAAATAAATCACAAACCGGGAATAGGAGACCAATACAGCAATATAGCTTATCTATTAGTAATGAAAGGAGATTTAACTACCGCGCTTGATTTCTATAAAAGTGCCGTGATCTTTTATAACGAAACCGGTGAGCAAGAAAAGGCAGACCTCACAAAGAAGAATATAGAGAACCTTGAGAAAAGTGGTGTCGTCTAAGTTCAGACTTCCTGATCTCG
>DNUI01000216.1 GCA_003508565.1 Syntrophaceae bacterium | reverse complement strand
GGATTCACTCTATCGACCCATGCGGGTATCGTGTGTATGATATTTCTTCTCTTTGCTACAGAAGATCAAAAAAAGAAATTCCTGATACCCCTGGCCAAAGGGCAACACCTGGGGGCCTTCGCTCTGACTGAACCCGGGGCGGGCACCGATGTAATGGCTGTTGCCGCTACCGCCATAATCGACGGCAACGAGTACGTCATCAATGGTACGAAGACCTTCACTTCCAATGGGCCCACTGCTGAAACGTACATCGTCTTCGCCTGGACCGATAAAGCGGCCGGCCGGAAGGGCATGAGCGCCCTCATCGTCCCCAGAAGCGCGCCCGGACTGAGGGTTGGAGAACATTTCAAGAAGATGGGGCTCCGCTCATCTCAGACATCGGAGATGATCTTCAAGGACTGCAGGGTGCCTAAGGAATACCTGCTGGGGAAAGAAGGAATGGGGATTCAGATTGCAATGACCGGCTTTGACCACGGCCGGATCGGCATCGCTGCCCAGTGTGTGGGTATCCTCCAGGCTGCCCTGGATGAGTCCATCCGGTATTCCAAGGAACGCGTTCAGTTCGGCACTCCCATCGCACGCCACCAGGCCATCGCGTGGATGATCGCCGATATGGCCACGGACCTCTCCGCCGCCCGGTTCCTTACCTACCATGCTGCCTGGCTCAAGAACCAGAATAAACCTTTCAGCAAGGAAGCCGCTATGGCCAAACTCTATGCGTCTGAAGCTGCGATGAGACATACCATAAAGGCGGTGCAGATCCATGGCGGCTACGGCTATTGCAAGGGTGCCAAGGTGGAGCGTCTCATGCGCGACGCGAAAATTACCGAGATCTACGAAGGCACTTCGGAAGCCCAGAGGATGGTAATTTCCGGGAATGTACTCCGGTGATGTTTAAATTGTCATTGTCCGGCTTGACCGGATAATCCGGATAATTTTCATTATGGATTCCAATCTGCAAGGGAATGAGCGAAGAAGGTGAACGCGTATGCCCAATATTATTGCATGCTTTAAATGGGTCGTCGATGAGGCCTACATCCGACGCACGGCTTCCGGGGAACTTGATTTTTCCTCCGTGGACTACAAAATCGGCGAGTATGACCGCAACGCCATTGAAGAGGCTGTCCGGCTGAAAGATAACCTCGGAGGGAGCGCAATTGCTCTAACTGTCGGTGTCCCCGAAGCTACGAAAGGCGTCAAGGACGCCCTTTCCCGCGGATGCGACCAATCCTGTTTCATTACCGATACCACTTACCGCGACCTGGAACCATCCCAGACGGCGGCAATCCTGGCGGAGGTAATTCGGTCCCGTATTCAAAATTACGACCTGATTATCTGCGGCGAAGGTTCCAGTGACCTCTACGCCCAGCAGGTCGGTCCCCGCCTGGCAGAAAAACTGGGAATCCCCTGCATCTCCTTCGTTCAGAAGGTCTCTCTGGAAGAAGGAAAACTCACCGTAGAGCGTCGCGTCGAGGAAGGCATCGAAATCATTGCCGCACCCCTGCCAGCCCTGGTCACGGTTCTTCCCGACATCAATGTCCCCAGGATACCCGGTGTCAAAGATACGCTCATGGCCTCCCGGAAGCCCATGATCATGATCAAAAAAGATGACCTCGCACCCATTGGTGAGTCACATCTACGCACTGCCAGCCTCACCGCGGCGCGGATGGAAAGGACCTGCGAGAGGTTTGGAACGGATGCCGCGGAGATAACTCGTTTTGCAGAATCTCTGCGGAAAAAAGGTGTTGTCGGATAAAGGAAAATCTATGGCTGGAGTGTGGATTATCGCAGAAAACCGGGAGCAGACCCTGGAACTTTTGAACATTGCATGTGAACTCGCTGCGGACATCGGAACGAGGGTAGCCGCGTTTCTCTCTCAGGATCACGAGCGGGTACAGGACTATATCGACTGCGGGGCGGATGAGGTTCTCGTCCTTCCTCCTCTCGCCAGTGATCAGTCCATTGATGCGTACATCCCCATCATTGCCGAAGAAGCAAAAACAGGGGACCCCGATCTCATGCTCCTTCCTGCAACAATGAGAGGGAAGGAGATGGCCGCCCGTATCGCGGCCCGCCTGGACACGGGGCTCTGCAGCTGCTGCACGGCGCTCACTTATGACGAGGGAAGCAAATCGCCGGTGATGGAACGTCTGGCACACGGAGGCGCGGCGGTGCAGAAGGTGACCTGCACTACCAGGCCTGCGATGGCCACCATCCCGCCGCGGACGTTTGAACCGGCCACACCAAAAGAAGACAGACATGGACAAATCCGGGAACTTCCCGCACCTCCCCCCTCAGAGGTGAAGGTCCTGGAGAAGAAGATGAAGGAGCGTGTCGCGAAAGACATTACGGAAGCACGGATCATCGTCTGCGCGGGTAGAGGCATTGAGAAAAACGAAGATCTGGCCTTCATCCGTCAGTTGGCCGATGCCCTGGGGGGCGAAGTCGCCTGCACTCGGCCGATTGCCGAGGAATACCATTGGCTTCCGGAAGAACTCTGCATCGGGCTTTCCGGCGCTCAGGTAAAACCTGATCTTTATCTTGGCATCGGTGTTTCCGGGCAGGTCCAGCATCTTACTGGCATCCGTAATGCCAAGGTAATCGCAGCGGTGAACAAAGACGAAAATGCCCCGATTTTCAGAGCCGCCGATTTCGGCATCGTGGGCGATCTCTATGACGTGGTGCCGAAGCTTATTGCCGAGTTAAAAAAGTGAAGATGGTCTTTCTCTGTCATTGCGAACGATTGAAGAGAATGTGGCAATCCAATATATTGAGAGTGTTTCAGCCAGTTTGCAATAACCACACATTACAAGTAGCATTTAAAAGCAACTTGATAGTACGCGTAATATGCTTATTTTGATAAATGGATCTTGCGGAATGACTAAATAATAATTTGATAATACTTTAAATCTCTGTACAAATTACTCTAATTTTAAATATAATTGTTTCTAAAGTAACCAGGAAAGTGCATTACATATATTAATTGCCAGACACTTGGACGTCAGGGGTGCAAGATGATACCTGTGGTGGTAGTTGTCGGTCTTGGTTTTGTAATCCTAATGCTCGCGTGGGTTGGCCTAGCGGTCTATACCCAACGACCTGCAGGCGAACAGCAGGAGCCTGATGCCGCCGCTCGTCCAGATCCCGATTGGCTTCAAGCAACCTATTCAGCTACAACCTCGCTTTACACCGAAGTAGATCGCGAGATCTGGCAAGTGTCTACTATCTTTACGTCGGCCTCGCTCATTATTCTTGGCTGGGTTATCACGAGCTTCAACGTGCTCACACTCCCGCTGATTGTCCTCGCGGGATGTGGTTCGATCTTGCTGGTGACGGTCGCCACCCTGTTCAAACATCGACTTCGCAATTTGAATCTCATTCACATCCAACATTTGAGAGCTCTTGAGAAGGCTTGTGCCTTCCCAGGTGACCCCGATTACTGGGGCGTGCATCACCGGCGCAGATCCCTGCGGGCCCAAGGGCTCATGTGGTTAACGTCGATTCACGGAGTGATGGATTTGTATCTCTTCGCCTTTGCCGCGTTGTGGATTGCTCTTTGGCTGTACCGTGTGCAGGCAGTGGGAACACTGCCCAGTAGCCGCGCGGGAGAAACTGGCTAACGGACGCGCTTCAGCCAGCGGCGCTCAATGAGATCATGAAGCGCCGCGGTCAAATCAAGGATCAATGGGGTCGATGGTTCTCAATGTCAATGGGGTCGGACCAAGATAAGTAGTAGATATCATAAAGAATAGGATAAAAAATGGCCTATATTTAGCCTTAAACTGCCCATTTCGGCCACAAAAATATACTCCTAAGATACGATTGTTTGCAGAAAAAAATCAGGTCACCTAACCCATAAATCCACCGAACGGCTTACAGTCGCCATTGATATTTAGGACAGTAAAATATTTGAATTAGAAGAATACATATAAACTGTGCTATTATAATCTTGTAATAAACATAAACGGGGGGAATATTCGTGAAAAACTACAAAATTATCGTTGAAAAGCACTCGGATGGCTATGTTGCTTACCCACTGGGAATCAAGGGTGTCATAGTAGGCCAGGGCGACACTTATGAAGAAGCCCTGATGAATGTAACATCTGCGATCAAATTTCATGTTGAAACATTTGGCGATGATGTTATTGACATTGATCCGCCTATAATTGAAGCGTTTATTGCAGAGGCGGGTGTATAAGATTAATGGCTAAATTCCCCATCGATGCTCCCAAGCGCAGGGTTATTAAAGCATTAGAGATTTTAGGATTTCGTATTGTCCGGGAGAAAGAACATGTTGCAATGATACGTGAAACCCCTGATGGAACAAAAATCCCACTAACAATGCCTAACCATCCGATTATTAAATCTTCCACCCTGAGAACAATTTGTACACAAGCGGGCATATCAAGAGATGAATTCCTAAGAGCTTATAATGAGACATAATGTATTTTTCAGATAACAAAATAAGGCTTGAGACGATCTGTAAGGTCATTTCAATCCTGGGTTCAAGAAGCCCGTTTATTAGTCGGAGCGTATAGGGTATTGCTTTAGTAAGGGAGCTTATATTGAGGAAGGCATATTCAAGGCTGAAGACAAGACTGACCTGATCAGGCAATACCTGCTGAAAATCAAGACGGCCAACAAGGAACTGACGAAGAAAGAAGCCTTCAAAGACCTTTTAAACAGACTTTACCGCGCCGATCGTGATATCCTGAGCGTAATTGACCGGATGTCCCTGGGCGCCGAGGCCGCCGTGGTCAATATTCCCCGAAAGGACGGCCTTCACAGGGGCAGCATCGACACGCTCTACAGCCGGGTCATCATCGAATTTGAAAACGACCTGAAAATCTCCCTGAAACACGCGAAGGAACAGTTGGCCGGCTACCTCCTGGGTCAGTTCAAATCGGGGGAGGGGTATCATTTTACTCTAATCGCCTCCGATCTGATCACATGGCGTGTCTTTGCGCCCGATGTGTCCTGCCTGGATCGCCTCGACTCCCTGCGGGAAGACGAGCTCGTGTTGAACGAAATCGAAAGCGCCGCCATGATCCTCACCGAGGACAACGCCGAGGATTTTTATTACTGGATCGACCGTTTTCTTTTTCGGGAGGAAAAACAGAAGGCCACCCTCAAGCGCATTGAGGAGGCCTTCGGATACCAGAGCAGCGTATTCATCGAATGCTATCGAATATTCACCGCCTGGTTCCGGGAAGCCCAAAGATATGGCGAAGTACAGGTCGCCTTCGAACAGTGGCGCAAGTTTCTCAGCGTCGCCTATGGGTCCTTCGACGCCCGGGAAACGATCTTTCTCATCCACACATATCTCAGCGTTTTCGCCAAGATGTTGGCCTACGCCTTCATTTCCAACGATGATTACATGAGCGATGAGGAAATCGGGGAGATTATAGACGGCAGCATCTTTCAGAAGCGCAACATCGGCAACTTCGTCGATAACGATTTCTTTCACTGGGTCAAGGGGAATCAGAGTTTTCGGAATCTACGGAAGGCCTTCCGCCTCATCGCCCAGGAGATCTCCCGGTTTGATTTTACCGATGTGGATGAGGATGTTTTGAAAGGCGTCTATCAGGAGCTGATCGATCTCGACACCCGACGCGCCCTGGGGGAATATTATACCCCCGATTGGCTCTGCGAGCGGATCGTCGGCGAATTCACGTTTGCCCCCGGCGACAGGATTCTGGACCCTGCCTGTGGCAGCGGCTCCTTTCTGAGGGCGGCCATCCATCGGATGAGAGACATCAACCCCGAGATGACCGTAGAGGACATCAATGATGCGGTGTACGGCATCGATATCCACCCCCTGTCGGTACAAATCGCCAAGACGACCCTCCTTCTGGCCCTGGGGAAGGGCGTCATCGCCGCGAAAAGGCCAATCCATCTGAATATTATCCTCGCCAACACCCTCTTGGCCCCCGAAGGCGTGGAGGATCTTTTCGGCAATGAATTTACCCTGCCCATAGACAAAGAGAAATATGTCCTGAATACGCAGGTCTTTGAGGACGTCCGTCTGTTTGACGACGCTCTGGAAGCCTGTGAAGAATTGTCCAACTGGAATCTGCATCAGCCCAAGATGGCCAAGAAAAAATTTTCAACCATCCTGAACCGGCGGGTCGCCGCAGGCGGCGTTAACCGCCAGCAGGCAGACAGTTTTTACGAGATATATCTCGGGCTGAAAAAGGTCAAAGAACAGGGACGGGACAGCATCTGGAAATTCATCATTCAGAACCTCTACAAGCCCTACTTCCTTTCCGGGAAATTTGATGTCATCATCGGCAATCCGCCCTGGTTCACCTATAGCGCCATTAAAAACGAAGAATACCAGAACATTCTGAACGGATTGGCCGAGCGGTATGACGTGAAGCCCGAAAAGGCAGCCAATTTTCCCCATCTGGAGATTGCCGCCATCTTTCTGGCCCACTGCGGCGCTTATTTTCTGAAAGAAAAGGGCAGGCTGGCCTTTGTTCTTCCGCGGAGCTTCTTCAGCGCCGATCACCACGACAATACCCGTAGCGGCCGTGCCCTGGGCTATCGAATCTCCCAGATGTGGGACTTGCAGGGCGTCTCCCCCCTGTTCCGTGTTCCCTCATGCGTCCTTTTCGCCGACAAAGCGGGGCCAAAGAAGAAACGCCATCTTCCGGCGACCGGGGTTCCGGGGGTCATCTTCAACGGCAGTCTGACCGCCCATAACTGCAATCTCCAAACGGCAACGCCCCGGCTGCATGAGACGCCCGTAAACTGGTTTTACGCCAGGCAGGGCCGGGCGTCGGCCTTTTCGACCCGGAAGTCGAAGCAGACAACCATTGAGAATCCCTACAAAAAACGGTTCCGACAGGGTGCCACTATCGTCCCCAGGGCGTTTTACTTCGTCGAATTGGACCAGGCGCCGCCTCCCGACTTTGAAAACCGCCTGATCTCCATAAAAACAGCCCTTGCCATTCAGGCCGACGCCAAGGAACCGTGGAAGGGCATCACCCTGAGGGGGAAGATCGAAAGCCGCTTTTTGTTCCGGACGGCCATCGCCCGGAGCATCCTACCCTTCGCCCTCCACGATCCTTCCCTGGTTGTGCTGCCCGTGACGGCGGAACGTAACGCCCAGGGTGACAAGACCATCCTCCTCTATGCCCCCGATGATCTCCTCCGGGAGGGCTGGCTGAACGCGGCTCGTTGGTTCAGAGATACGGAGCAGTCTCTGGACGCCCCCTGCCTCGTCCTGTACAACGCCTCCGCCAAGGACGCCAATGCCGTTGCAATCAGGCGCGATGACCTCGACCGGGATTTCTTCGTCGATCATACAACTTACTGGTTCGCCACGCGTGACCCGGAAGAGGCCCATTACCTGACGGCCATCCTCAATTCCGCCGTCCCCAATGCCCTCATGAAGGACTTTCAGGCCAAGGGCCTCTTCGGGGAACGGCATGTCCACAAGAAGATCCTCGACGTCTATTTTCCCGAGTTCGACCGGAACAACGCCGCCCATTTATCCCTTGCCGCCCTCGGCCAAACGGCGCACGAAAAGACCGCCGCGTATCTTGTGGAAAACCCGCCGCCGCCCTTTCTCGCCGCGCTCCTCCTGGGCCGCCTCCGGCTGGGCATCAAGGTCCGACTGGCTGAAGAAATGAATAAAATCGATACAACGGTCCGGCAGATAATCGCCGGCGCCTGATGATATTCGACTCCGGAATATGGAAGCGGCTCTCAGACAGAGCCTCCCGACAAGTCAAAACCGAGGATAAATTTAGCATGGGTTAATGGAGTCGGACCAAGATAAGTAGCAGAGCCTTATACTGCCCATTTTGGCCACAAAAACATACTCCGAAGATACGAATGGTTGCAGAAAAAAATATGGATGCTTCAAAATCGTTATCCTTCGTGCATGTGCAAGAAATCTCTGCAAGATTACAGTTGCTTGGTGATCCACAAAAAGCGGAAGTGCTGAAACGATTCTTCAAAACAGGACCAGGAGAATATGGGGAAGGAGATGTATTTGTCGGTATCCGTGTTCCCGAAATAAGAAAGCTGGCCAAAGAATACCAGGTACTTTCCCTTTTAGAGACGGTGAAATTACTTCAATCCTCCATCCATGAAGCAAGAGTGCTGGCACTCTTGATCATGGTTCGCGCCTACGCCAAAAGCGAGGTTTCTCTTAAAGAGAAGATTTATAATCTGTATCTTCAGCATACCCGGTTCGTCAATAACTGGGACTTGGTGGATATCTCGGCTGAACATATTGTCGGTTCTCATTTGAGATATAGAAGTAAGGCGCCGCTCCATGCCTTGGCGGCATCGAACCTGTTGTGGGAACGGAGGATTGCAGTAATGGCAACATTTCACTACATCAAGCATGGGGAGTTTACCGAGACGTTGCATGTTGCGGGTATGTTGCTCAGCGATACAGAAGACCTGATTCACAAAGCCGTCGGCTGGATGCTCCGGGAGATCGGCAAACGTGATCACACAGCAGAGGAAGTGTTTCTAAGGGCACACTACAAGCACATGCCACGAACCATGCTCCGGTATGCTATCGAGAGGTTCCCGGAAGATTTGAGGCAACAGTATTTGAAAGGAATCGTATAAAAGCATAGATGCGCAAAGAGACGTGGTTGCTTTTAGCGGCGGCTGATTTTTGCCGTTACTTCTTATGCTCTGCCTCAACGGTAATGGAAATTCCCCCGCGCACTGCGAATTCCGCGGTGACCTTGCACCACCGGGGTTTCAGGACGGAGACGAGATCGTCGAGAATCACGTTGGTCACGTGCTCATGGAAGACGCCTTCATCGCGATAGGACCACAGATATAATTTCAGGGATTTTGATTCGACAATCCGCGTATCCGGTATATACTGTATCGTAAGCCAGGCAAAATCAGGCTGCCCCGTTGCCGGGCATACGCAGGTAAACTCTTCCGTTTTGAGCGTTATCACATAATCCCTCTCGGGATGATGATTGGGAAAAGTCTCTAACTTCTTTGTCGGTTTTGCGCCTCGGCCGAGTAATGTCAGGCCATTGAGGTCCGATTTTTGCGTCTTCTTTTTCATGAAAGATCCCCTCCCCTTTTTAGCTGATTATTTTCTGTACCCCTGCATAGAAAAAATAGAACGAGAAAAGAACGAGCACAACTGCACAGGTTCCGATGATCCCTCGATAAAGACGATCGGTAAAAAGGTGCCTCCCCTTTCCTACCGCCGCGGCGACCAGGGAATACCAGGCTAAATCGGCCAGGATATGTCCTGCGAAGAAAAAGGCAATGCCTGCAAGGCCAAACCGCCAGCTGTACAAGACATAGCCAAAACCGATTGTCGCCCACCAGATTATCCAGTAGGGATTCGCAATACTGAAAAGGATGCCGTTGATGAGAAGAGAACCGCGCTTCACTTTGCCGGGATTTAATTTCAGACTTAATGATGGAATGGAACGAAACATTCCCGCCGCCATCCAGAATAATATCACACCGCCCACTATCGCAACGACGGCAAACACATCATCACGCTGCAGGAAGGGAGCTATACCGAACACCAGCGCAACCAAGAGCAGGAGTTCCAGAATCCCATGACCTGCAATGAGCAGGGGTCCAGCGAGGAATCCCCTTTGCGAGCTTTCACTGATCGTGGCGGTGAGAAGGGGCCCCGGCATCATTGCACCGGACAGGGCAATAATGAAGGAAGAAATAAATATGGTGAGAGACTCCGTCATGATTTATACCAGCCACATTTACCACATACCTTCACTCACTACCCATGTTTAGGATTTCCTTCGCAATCGCATCGCCAACTTCATGGGTCTTGTGTGTTCCTCCCATATCAGGGGTTTTCACCCTTCTTAGGGACAAGGTCTTCACCACCGCCTTCTGTATATCTGCCGCGGCCTTCTCTTCTCCCAGATGATCCAGCATCATCCTGATCGATTCAATTGACGCAACAGGATTCACAACTGCCTTTCCCGCATACTTGGGGGCTGAACCGTGAATCGGCTCGAACATGGATGGGTGAATTTTCTCCGGATTGATGTTTCCGCCGGCGGCAAAGCCCATGCCGCCTTGAAGCATGGCCCCGAGGTCCGTGATGATGTCCCCGAAGAGATTGGAGGCTACGATCACATCGAAATGTTCCGGATTCTTCACAAACCACATGGTCAGCGCATCGACCAGCGCCATATCGGTCTTGATGTCAAGATATTCTTTTGCAACATTATGATATACTGAATCCCAAAAAACCATTGAATAATTGAGGGCATTTGATTTCGTGCAGTTCGTCACCATCCCGACGGGCAATGTACTGCCATACTTCTTCCGTTTCCTGGCTAACTCAAACGCGTAGCGTATTGCCCGTTCACAGCCCTTCTGGGTAAAAACGGCGGTCTGAACGGCAAGGGCATCAGGAGTTCCCTGTTTGAAAAAACCCCCGGCAGTTGAATATTCACCTTCAGTATTTTCCCGCACCACGACCATATCAACCGTTTCCGGCGTGGCCGTCTTGAGAGGCGTTTCCACACCCGGATAGAGTTTGATGGGCCGCAGGTTTATGTATTGATCAAATCCTTTGCGAATGGCGAGGAGCATGGTCAGGGATATATGGTCGGGGACTTTACCGGCATCTCCGATACACCCCAAAAAAATGGCATCAAATTGTTGCAATATCGCCAGGGCGTTTCCGGGCATCATTACCCCATTCTTTACATAATAGTCGCACCCCCAGTCAAAAGTTTCCGTTTCAGCTTTGAATCCGCAGTTATCCGCGCAGACCTTCAGGATTTTGACAGCTTCTGCCGCCACTTCGTTTCCCACCCCGTCTCCCGGTATGACTGCAATACGATAAAAAGACATACAAACCCCTCTTTATTTCAGGTTATCCCTATGAGTTGAGACGATGTTTCCTTTCCCGTTGAATGAGGTCTTCCCACACATCATCAACGATTCTCCTGGTTACCTCCTGTGAATCCCGATTTTCGATAACTATATCTGCATATGGGATCTTTGCATCGATAGGCATCTGCGATTCGAGCCTGCATGCGGCTTCTTCCCAGCTGCACTTGTTTCTGTTCATTAACCGTTGAATCTGTTCTCGAGACGACACATGTACTAAAATGACAACATCAACCATGTGCCGCATTCCCGCCTCTATGAGCAATGGAACGTCGGATATCACAATCGCACATGGATCTATTTTATAAATATCTTCTATCCTCTGGCTCCATTCCTCAACAACAGCGGGATGAACAATGCTGTTGAGTAGTGAAAGTCTCTCGTGATCTTTAAAGACAATTGAACCAAGCTCAACCCTGTTAATGGTGCGGTCTTCATTGAGTATGTCCGGTCCGAAATGCTCAACAATGGCCTTCCATGCGGGACGATCCGGTTCTTCCACAAAATGGGCAAGTTCGTCCAGGTCAATCACATACGCCCCCTTGTTCTGGAACATTGCGGCTACAGTTGATTTTCCGGAAGCGATTCCACCTGTGAGGCCTACGTTTAACATGATAGTTGCAACTGCTGAAGAGATTAATCTGTTCCTTTAAAATCAGAACCTGCCCCGTACTTGATACGGGGCAGGCGTATCACGTCACACATGACGGCAAAAAGTTCATGTCGGCATTCATGACAAGATCAGCGATTACGCTTATAGAGAATTTGGAGCCCTTCTAATGTCAGCATTTCATCGACAACATTGATGCTTTTTGCTTCCGAGGCGATGACCGTTGCCAGTCCCCCAGTGGCAATGACCTTCGGGTCCGACTTGATTTCCGCTTTTATACGATTCACAAGGCCGTCCACAAGGCTCGCGTAACCGAAAAGAATGCCCGCCTGCATACTGCTTACTGTATCTTTACCTATGACGGATTTCGGTCTGCTGAGTTCCACCCGCGGAAGCTTTGCCGTCTTGTTGAAGAGGGCTTCACTCGCGATCATAATACCCGGGGATATGCATCCTCCCATGTATTCACCTTTTTTTGATATATAGTCAAACGTTGTCGCAGTGCCGAAATCCACAATGATAATATCGCCCCCATACTTCTCGTATGCCGCAACTGCATTGACGATCCGGTCTGCGCCAACTTCTCTTGGATTATCATAGAGGATAGGCATACCTGTTTTCACTCCCGGTCCGACAATGAGGGGCTTGACACCAAAATACTTTTCGCAGAGAGGCTCAAGTATGTTGAGCATGGTGGGGACAACACATGATATGATGATATCCTTGATAGCCCGTGGTCTGATCTTAGCGTTTTTGTAGAGATTATAGATCAACATCCCATACTCATCCACAGTATGGTCCACAACTGTCCTGACCCGCCAGTCATGAACCAGCTCATCATCATCATACAAACCAATAACCGTATTGGTATTACCCACATCAATGACTAAAAGCATAGTTAATCCTTTACAATTGAGGCATCACCGGCAATGACCCTTCTCATCACTTCATTTTCGTCTGAAATAATCAAGGCCCCAAAATCATCAATACCGTGAACTTCTCCCGCCTGCACATTATCGTTAAATACCACCCGAATCTGCTTCCCAACCACATCAGAGTATTTGAGCCATATATCCTTTATAGAAACAAATCCTTTTTTAGTCAGGCTGGCATATAAGTCTTCTACATTGTCAAATAATTTTACAATTAAATCAAGCCGCGATACTTTGCAGCCGACCTCCTCCTTCAGGGAGGTGGCAATATCACGAAATGACTCATCAAAATCTGCCCTTTCAATATTCACATTCACACCGATACCAACGATGACGAAATTAACCTTTTTCGGGGCAGAGACACTCATTTCCGTGAGAATACCGCACACCTTTTTACCCCTGATCTGAACGTCATTTGGCCATTTCAGTGTTACATTCCCCGGACAATAAAGAGATAAAATATCAGCAACGGCAACACCTGCCATCAGGGTTACCTGAGGTGCAAATACGGGATCTATTTCCGGCCGCAGTACAATGGAAGTATAAATATTACACCCGGGAGGAGATTGCCATTGCCTTTTCAGACGCCCCTTTCCCCTGGTTTGAGATTCCGCGATGACAATGCTCCCTTCCTCGGCACCGCTGAGGGCAAGCTTAAAGGCAACGTCGTTGGTTGAATCAACTTCCTGAAAAAAGTGGATATGGTTTCCTATCCGCTTCTCTAAAAGGCGGGCAATAAGGTTTTGTTCATGAAAGTCCATTACGCTAATGAAATTACGTGTAGTATTCTTCGATTTTCAAGGATATATCGGATGCCTGTACTGAATGGGTAAGAGCCCCAACAGAAATGAAATCAACTCCCGTTTCGGCTATCTTTCTCACGTTGGCCAGAGTTACATTGCCGGAGGCCTCGAGAGGCACCTTTCCCCTGACTGTTTCAACTGCCTTTCTCATGTCCGCTATCGTCATATTGTCTAACATTATGACTTCCGCACCGGAGGCCAGAGCTTCCTCAACCTCAGGAAGATTTTTTACCTCCACTTCCACCCTCATGGTATGGGGATGGCGTCCTCTTGCCTTTGCCAGCGCCTGGGATATACTTCCCGCTGCCGCAATGTGGTTATCTTTGATCAGGACACCGTCATAAAGACCGAACCGATGGTTTCTCCCGCCACCGATCCTCACAGCATACTTATCAAGGCAGCGAAGCCCAGGGACTGTTTTTCTCGTATCGAGAATTTTTGCCCGCGTGCCCTTAATCTCATCGACATATTTTCTCGTGAGTGTCGCAATGCCGCACATTCTCTGTAAGAAATTAAGGGCTACTCTCTCCGCCGTGAGTATGCTTCCAAGATTCCCGTATATTTCAGCCAGGATTCCTCCTTTCTCTACCCGATGCCCGTCTTCGCACACTGCTGTGAACCGAATCCCGCTATCCACGAAAAGAAAGCTCTCCCGAAAGATATCAATACCGGCTACCACAAGATCGGCTTTCGCGATAGCCTTCGCTTTGCCCACTTCATTGCCGGTAAGCACTGCGGTTGTTGTGATGTCTCCCGTACCGACATCTTCTTCGAGAGCCGACTGTAGTAATTTGTGTATAATATGTGTCTGGAACATGGTTATTTTTTATTACGTTGGATTTCACCCTCAAGAGGCGATTATTACTTTGGCATGCAGAAGTTTTACTTTACCATTTCGGAAGGCACCGGAAGCCACTAAAATAACCGGATGCCCGCGTATCAAGTCTGTCCTCGCGGAGGCGGTGATGCGGGGCAGGCCTATCGGTCCTGCCCTTGAATGTCCTTGTCGAGGGTCCGGCATTACATACTGTGATATGTTTTCCCATGAGCGCAATAGAGTAACAACATATGTCTTCGTTTAACCCATGTCTCGAAGTCTTTTCAGGGCTGTTTCCAGGATATCATGCTTTTCTTTGACTTCATTAAATTTCTCTTCTTCCTTCCCCACTACTGTTTTTGAAGCCTTCGCCAAGAAATCGCGATTTGCAAGCTTTCGCGATATGACCATCAGGTCTTTATCCACCTTGGCCATTTCCTTTTCCAGCCTTTTTCTTTCCCCGGCAATGTCCACTACGCCTTCCAGCAACACATAGAGACGGAGCAAACCAGCAACACCGGTTGCGGCGTTTCTGGGCTCTTCTTCACTGTTACTCATGGTCAATGACTCGAGATTGGCCAGATTCTTGATGTAACCGTTCCCCATACCGATAATTGCGCTCGCTTCCGTATCCTGAGTAAAGATTATGACCTGCAATTTTTTTGATGGTGCGATATTCATCTCGCCCCTTATATTCCTGATGGAAGTTATCGCATCCATAATAAGGCCCATCTCTCTCTCTGCGACACGATCCTCATGAGCATCATCCGGTCGCGGAAATTCACTGACCATAATGGAACTCCCATCGCCCACCATAGTCTGCCAGATTTCCTCCGTTACGAATGGCATGAAAGGATGAAGCAATTTGAGGGACGATGTCATTGCCGTAAAGAGGGTATGCTGTGCAGCTCGTCTTTTGATGGGATCGCCTTTTCCATAAAGCGTAGGTTTGCTCAATTCCAAATACCAGTCGCAGAGTTCATGCCATATGAACTGATAAATGGATGAGGCGGCATCGTTGAAATGGTATTCATCCAGTGCTTTGGTAACTTCCGAGATAGTTACGTTCAGTCGATGCATAATCCATCTGTCGGGAAGGGATAGCGTGTCTTTACCGACAGGGACCCCGGATGAAGAATAATCTTCCAGATTCATGAGGGAGAACCTGGTCGCATTCCATATCTTGTTGATGAAATGTTTATATCCCGCAATCCTTTCCTCGGACATCTTGATGTCCCTGCCCTGGGCGGTGAGGGCCGCCAGGGTATACCGGAAGGCATCGGCGCCGAATTTATCAATCATCTCGAGGGGATCTATAATGTTCCCCTTCGATTTACTCATCTTTTCCCCCATTTCATCGCGCACAAGGGCATGGAGGTAAACATCCCGGAAGGGGACATCCTTCATCACATACAGCCCCATCATCATCATGCGTGCCACCCAGAAGAAGAGGATATCAAATCCAGTAATAAGAAGCGATGTGGGATAAAATGTTTTTAAGGCCTCTGTTTTGTCCGGCCATCCCAGAGTGGAGAAAGGCCAGAGAGCGGAACTGAACCATGTATCCAAGACATCCTCTTCCTGGGTCAGAGTTACCCCTTTACAGTCCGGGCAGGCGCTGGGGTCTTTCGTGGATACGATTTCCTTCCCGCATATGTCACAATGCCACACAGGGATTCTGTGACCCCACCAGATTTGCCTGGAAATACACCAGTCCCGGATATTGTTCATCCATTCGAAATACGTATTTTCCCAGGATTTAGGCAATATCTTTGTTTTCCCTTTGATCACCGCGGCAGTTGCTGCTTTTGCCAGAGGTTTTATTTTCACAAACCACTGCCGGGAAACCATTGGCTCAATGTCCGTCTTGCACCGGTAACACTGTCCGACACTATGAACATACGGTTCCTTCCCTAAGAGGTACCCCCCTTTTTCGAGGTCTCTGAGAACATTTTCCCGGCACTCATATCGATCCTGCCCATGATAGATCCCGCATTTCTCATTAATGACAGCAGCGCCATCCATAATTTTTATAATGTCCAGACCATGCCTCTCCGCAATGGCAAAGTCGTTTGGATCACACGCGGGCGTCACCTTCACTGCCCCCGAACCAAACTCAATGCTTACATGATGATCGGCAATAATCGGAATGCGCCTGTTCACAAGCGGCAGAATCAAGGTGCGTCCAATCTTATCCTTATATCTCTTATCATCAGGACTCACCGCAACCGCCGTATCCCCCAACATCGTTTCCGGTCTCGTCGTAGCCACCACTACCCCATCAGTACCATCCGCGCAGGGATACTGAATCTGCCAGAGGAACCCATTTCTCTCATCATACTCAACTTCGAGATCGGATATGGCTGTATGACAGCGGGGGCACCAATTGACGATATAATCCCCTTGATAGATAAGGCCGTCATTATAAAGACGGACAAAGACCTCCCTGACAGCCTTGGATCTTTTCTGGTCCATGGTAAAGGATTCCCGGGACCAGTCACAGGAACACCCGAGTCGCTTGAGCTGGTTTATAATAACCCCGCCATATTTTTCCTTCCAGTCCCACACCCTGGCAATAAATTTATCTCTGCCTAAATCATTTCTGGTAATGCCTTCTTTCGCCAGTTCCTGCTCGACTACATTCTGCGTGGCAATTCCCGCATGATCCGTTCCCGGCATCCAAAGGGCGTTATACCCCTGCATTCTTCTCGCCCTCGTCATTATATCCTGCAGGGTATTGTTCAAGGCATGTCCCATATGGAGCATGCCTGTTACATTTGGTGGAGGGATAACGATGGAAAATTGCGGCTTGAGGCTTGAGTCTTCAGCCCTGAAAAAATTATGATCAAGCCAGTACTGATACCACCTGGCCTCTGATACATGTGAATCAAAAACCTTGCTTAATGACCCTTCAGACATGAAATATCCCCGTTAGAAAATTTTTAATTCTTCTTTGATTTTCCTTATCACTAGGAGCGCATCAACTCCCGGAACAGGACTGAGAGGGGCAAATTCTCCGGTGGTGATATCTTTTGCCTCCATAATCCCTCTCGAAGTTACAACCATTACGGAATTGAAATACGGTAAATCAGACCTCAAATCAGGAAACGGTGAGGTACTGCCGATGAATTTGGTTGCCAGGGTATTATCCCCCGTCACTTTTATCAGAATGTCCTCTATCATCATGGCGTACGTTGCACGGTCTACTATATCAGCCGGGCGGAATGTGCCATCAGGATAAGCTTCCAGGCCACGAACCTCCATCTGGAGAATACCTTCAATGTCTGCTTTGAGGGGGTGCGTGGCAATGTCTGTGGCTGTCTTGGAAGCTGCACCTGCTCCCACCTTTGCCTGTTCAGGATCTTTGAAGGCGTTATCAAATGTTTTCGGTGTTCTTTTTTTATAGAGGGCATCAATCTTTAATTCCTCCATAAAAAGAGCGGCGGCATCAGCCCGGTTAATTCGTTCCAGAAGCGCGATTTTCTTCCCTGTGATTGTCCCGGGCATGGCCCGCTGGATCTTCTGCACCAGGTTCCATTCGGTATCCGCCTCTTTCACATATTCACGATTAATATCAAGAACCTGTTTGAACATCTGGCCCGCATCTGCAAAATTCAACGCAGTCTTGAAAGCAACTCCCATGAAATAATGCGCAGCGGCAGAGCTCGAATCAATTTTGATTGCTTTTTTAAATTGACCCTTTGCATCATCGATCCAGTTCTTGTCAGCTTTGCTTAATGTAGAGAGACGTATTTTACATATATGAACGAAGAGCTTCTCGCTATCGTTCTTAGCATAACTCCATGCTTTTTCCATGGATTCATTAGCGGCCTTGAACTCCCCCTCATAGGCATTTACAAGACTGTTTCCCGCATACGCCCTGGAGAATTTCGGGTCGAGCGCGATGGACTGATCAAATTCCTTCTTGGCATCGGCATACTTTCCCTGATCGAGGAGTTTCGTACCCGTATAAAAATGGTGCTCCGGTGTATCCATCTCACTTACTGGTTTCACAACTTTTGGACTGCACGAAATAATGAGAAATCCCGCAGTAATAAAAATCAATAACATCAATAATTTTCGATAATCCCGGCATTGCATCATAACGTTCTCCTTTCATTAAAAACGTTTAAAGGAACAGGCCTTGATAGAAGCCTGATCTTATACAAAAAACTCGCATTAAATTATATTCATACAACCTTGAAGTCAAGAAATTTCGCTGTCTCCACCTATGACTCCATGTTTTAACGGCCAGAACGGGTATCTCGCCTGTTCATGCTTCGTACATTATATAATCTTGATAAGTTCTCCCATGATTAAAGGACGGCAGTGGAGGCTATTTCCGCATGAACTTATCAATTCGATCCCTGATGTCATCTACATCGGACGGCTTAAACCAAAGGATCTCTTGATCTCGACAAAACCAGGTCATTTGCCTTTTTGCAAAATGGCGCGTATCGCGTTTCATTACCCTCAGGGCGTCTTCCAGCTTGAAAAACCCCTTCATGTAGTTGACAATATGCTTATACCCCAAGGACTGCATAGGTTTTAGGGTTTCACTATACCCCATGGAGAGAAGGCTCCGCACTTCCTCTATAAAGCCATCCTTTATCATTTTTTCCGTTCTCTGGTCTATCCTTTCATATAACCGGGAACGCTCCATCGTGAGACCTATTTTCGTGCATGTATAGAGGCTGTCACCAAAGCCGTGCGCTTTTTGTTTTTCCACAATTGATTCACCGGAAAGTTCCATCACCTCCAGGGCTCGGATGATCCGGACAATATCATTTTTTCCAATTTGCAAGGCCGCCCGTTCATCCTTTTCTTGCAGTTTTTTATATAAATACTCTTTACCGAATTGCTTGAGCCCCTGCCTGTATGCCTTTCTTAACTCTTCATTCGCGTCCGGACCCTGGAAAAGTCCTCCTAACAGCGCTTTTACATACAGACCCGTGCCACCCACTACCAAGACAGGTTTTCTCCGGTTGTGCAATTCCATGATGGTCTTCTTCGCCATCGCTATGAACATGGCTGCATTAAACTGCTCGTCCGGATTCACAACATCGATGAGATGATGACGCGCCATAGACCGTTCTTCAACAGTCGGCTTTGCTGTGCCGATATCCATGAACCGGTAAACCTGCATTGAATCGGCACTGATAATCTCACCATCCCATTCGCGGGCAAGTCTGATTGCCAATTCTGTCTTCCCTATAGCGGTAGGACCAACGATCACGATCAGGCGGGATTTAATGTCATTCACATACATGTAGTTATTTTCGTTTAAACATCCTTTCCAGATCCTCTATTTTGAATGAGATGAAGACAGGCCGTCCATGAGGACATGTAGAGGAAAACGGAGTCGCATCAAGATCTTTGCATATCATTATCGCCTCTGATTCAGAAAGTTTCTGATGCGCCTTTACCGCCCCTTTGCAGGCCAATAAGGCATATATTTTCTCCTTCCGTTCTTCTATACTTAGAGATTGTCCCGTTTTTGAAAATTCCTCAAGGAGTTCACACAATAATTCTTTCGGTTCAATATGCGATAGCATTGCCGGTACAGATTTCATGATTATCGTTTTTTCCCCAAATAGTTCCACTTCTATACCGGTATCTTCAAATATATTCATAGATTCCAACAGGACAGCAAACTCTCCCGGTGAGAGACTTACCACTTCCGGGATCAGCAGTGTCTGGCTGATTATTTTTTCGCCAGGCGCCGGAGAATCTTTTTTGAGTTTTTCAAAAATGATTCTTTCATGAGCGGCATGTTGATCCACAAGGATCAATCCTGTGGAAGAAGAAAAAATCAGATATGTGCCGGCAATTTGTCCCATGTATTCGAGGCCGGTAAAAGTCGGTCTCTTTATTGTAATCTCCTGTTCGGCGTCACTCCCTGTCGGCAATCTTTGAAATTGCACACTATCTTTATCATAATTCTGTATCTTCCCGTTTGCAGAAGCGGTCCTCACTATATGACCAATTTCTTTGTTAAAAAACAGCTTCCCCCTTCCCATGGATATGGTATACCGCTTCAATGCTTCTTGCACTCGTTCACTGTAGCCCTCGGGCATCACCCGGCCTCTGCCTTCGGACACGAAAGGCGTGATATTGGACAATGCGACAACCAGGGTCTCAGCGACAATATCATATATTGACCTCGGATTTCGGAAACGAACCTCCATTTTCGCGGGATGGACGTTCACATCAACATCTTCAGTAGGGAGATCAACAAATATAATTACTGCGGGGTACTTCCTTGCCTCAATGACACGTCTGTACGCCGTCATGACTGCATGGTTCAGCAGGTAGTCCCTTACAAATCTTCTGTTCACATAAAAGAATATTTGCTTCGTACTGGACTTGCTATACTCAGGTTTAGAGGCAAATCCGGTAAGGGTTATATCCCCTTTGTTGCCTTTCACCGGTATCGTGTGATCCGTAAATTCTGTTCCTAACACAAGAGAAACCCTCTCAGAAATATCTCTTGTAGCCGGTATGTTCATAATCTCCCTGCCGCGGGCGGCAACACGCAGTCTCACCTCCGGATGGGAGAGAGCCATTCTCGTAATTACATCCATGCAATATCCCTGCTCCGTCATCTCCGTCTTGAGAAATTTTTTACGTACGGGAACAGGATCGAAGATATGACTCACCAAAACAGACGTGCCGACGGGACATCCCGCATGGTCAAGTGTCTTGACCTGCCCCGACTCAATAATCACTCTTGTACCGGATAAAGAAGACTGCTTTCTCGTCACCATCTCGACACGGGAAACCGCAGCAATGCTTGGTAGAGCCTCTCCTCGAAATCCATACGATTTCACATTATAAATATCATCAAAATCATATATTTTGTTAGTGGCAAAACGTTCGAACGCAAGGGGCACCTCTGTGTGTTCGATTCCTTCTCCATTGTCAACAACCTTGATTGATCCGCATCCTCCCTTTGCCAGTTCAATAACAATATCCGTAGCACCTGCATCAACGGCATTTTCTAAGAGTTCTTTGAGAATGGAAGCGGGCCTTTCGACGACCTCTCCGGCCGCGATTTTACTGGTGAGACTATCAGGCAGAACGACTATTTTCCTATCCAACTTTGGTCACCTTCCATAAAAAATGATGTTCTTCACTCATTTTGCTGCAAAAAGATTCTAAGATTATAAGATCCACGAATTCAATGGCTTACATAGAAACCCATTCGCTTGGATCCTTTCAGTTACTTTTCCTTATATGAATAATGGTTTTCATGAATATAAAAAGACCGCAGCCACCTTCACGTAGCAACTGCGGTCACGGAGTTCAATGCATTAACCGGTTCAATCCAGTACGATCATGACCCTGCACTTTTTCAAGAAGGTCAGGTTCTCCGAAGCTCCCCTGATTTTATCCGCATCGGCGTTACTGATTATGATGTCAGCCCTGCCCGGTCCTTCCGTTTTAATTCCTTTTACACTGATAGGGTTATTGGTCACTCTCGGATTACTCTGAGCCGCCGTAAGATCTCTTGAATAACCGCTCATACCTTGTTGAACGGCATATTCTTTATCCACATTCATGGAACCGTACACTTCCTTGCCGCTTTCATCAAGAACCTTGGGAGCCATGGCTGGTCGCGCCTGAAGACCTCGGGCATCAACAACCATACCCGTGAAGACTTCTGCCGTCGGTGCCGGTGATGGTTCTGGTACCGGCGCTTCCGGCGGTTTTTCCGGCAGCGCTACCGGCGTTTCCGGTGGCGTTACCGGTATTTCCGGCGGTGCTACCGGCGTTTCCGTTGGTGCTGTTGGAGGAGGTGACGGAGGTGTTATCTCCTGCTGCTTCTCAAGAGCCTTAGGTATGACTATTAGTGAAAAGCCGCCTGATAAAGGCATTCTCAACATCACTTCAACAGTTCCATCAGACAAATATGTGGGTTCTCCTACCGGTCTCGCACCTTTTACAAGCCCCTCAACCTGGGCATTAATGACATCACTCTCTACCGTAAAGTCTTTGACGATCGTGGATGAATCAATACGCACGCCCTTCGTCACCTCAAGGAGATTCCGATAGGCATCAATTCTGGCAGCTCTCACGGCCATGGGACGCGCTTGGGGTTTTCCTATATATCGTTCAGGAGGAGCACCGGTTCCCACGGCTTCTATATAGCCTTCCGTCCAGTTAATCTTCCCTTTATCACCCATCTGCTCGATTATCTGAGTCCATTGAGACACGCTGACCTTGTCCTGACAAAGACCGGTTCCTCCATAGAGGAGCACCATACCTGCTATAATTCCTGCTGTGACCAGAAGTTTTAATCTCATAATATCCTCCTTGATTATAGTTTCGGACAGCGGGGACATGTCCCCGAACCTGTTACGCTGATCTGATTCACATAGTTTTCATTCTTGGCTACGCTAAAGTAGCAGAATACTATCGAGCTTTCAATGAAGAAATCATTGCATGTTCATGAATGCTTTCCTTTCAGGTGCTTCTAACCACGGCTTGATATTAATATTATTAACTAAATCTCCCCAAATCATTTTCTGATCAGGCGGACTGCTGCCCCACCAGTTATTTCGCGCATCAATATAAATGGAGGAAAATGTTTGAATGGCTACTGTGTTGTTGATAAAATTATTATTATTAATAACGGGATTCGACATCCCCACGCACTTGATTGCTCCTTCTCCGAGATTACTGGCAAAAGTATTATAAAACACTCTGGGCGCCGCTGCATTCCGGCAAAAAATACCGCTCTGAGCATTATAGGCAATCCGGCAATAGGAAATTTCCGGTGTTCCGTACAGGATGTCAAACGCAGTTGTAGCATATTTCACAATGCAATACGCAAAGGTACTGTTTACTTTTGTGGGTTTCGTCACACGTACTGCGCTGGTGTAAAAACCGGGTGACGGTGAAGCGCCGGAAGCAGTAAACACAATCGGATGTTCTCTCGTACCTCTGGCCACGATACCGCCATTTTCGGTAATAATAGATGTTTTCTGGTCATACTGGATTATTACCCCTGGTTCAACATAGAGTGTCGCGCCGCCATCGATAACAACATCCTTTGTTACTCTATAGGGACTGTGAGACAGAATTAGAAAGGCATCTTCTTTTATTGGTCCCGTCGGCATGTGAGAAAGGATTGGAAGCTCCAGCGGTTTTCCCTCGGGATAAGGCGCATGTAATACCGACTTCACATTGATCTTTCCCCTGATCCCCGCCAGAATTTCCATGCCGCTGGTAGAGCCCCACCAGTTGTTTACGGCATTGACCGACTCTCCGGTCATCTCTCCAACAATTTGAAACGGCCTGTTGTCGATGAAATTATTTTCTGTTATCACTGAGTGACTGTTTTTTACGGTAATGCCTGACCCCTGATTTTGAGTAATCCTGTTATGGTCAATGATGGGAGCAGATGACTTAATCAAAATGCCTTCCTTCATGTTCTCCTGGATAGTGTTTTCAGACAGTTTCGGCTGAGCCCCATCTTCAATTAACACTGCGGCTTCTCTGTTTTTTTGGATTGTACTTTTCATAATCCGGGGTTTGGAAAAGGCACCTGAAATTTTTAACGCGGTACCATTTTCGATAAGTTCACATGCATCAATACGTGGTGAAGAAGCCTGACATACGACTCCTGCCATGGCATTTTTAATGCGGCAGAATTTGACATGATTTTCTTTTTCCTTCACATTGCTGAAAGTTATACCTTCCCAGGATTTGCCCTCTTCTGCCGAATCGAACACAATGATGTGCCCCTCATCCCCCTTGGCATCAAGCCGGCCCTCGATAATCAGGGCTCCGCCCTTTGAGCGAATCTCCGTACCCGGCTCGATTGTAAGAGTGGCCTTATCTTTCACGATGAGAGTATTCTCTAAAACATAGGGGCTTGCTCCGGCATACCAGATAGTATCAGATTCTATAATGCCCGACACAGGCGTTGGCCCAGGCGCCACTGGCATCCCGCGTATGGTGTCTGACTTTTCGCTTTCGTTACCAGCTAGATCAACGGCAGTTACCTGATAGTAATATTTCTGTGCATTGATCAGTTGCTCATCACGATATTCATTTAATTCTAATTTCATGATATGCTGAAAACCGCGAAGAGGAGTGTTGCTGCGGTATATCCGATATTCTGCCAGGTCTGAAGCTGAAGATTTTTCCCAGTTGAGAAGAACTACAGAATTCCTCCCTACTGTTGTAACGTTTTTGATTTTTTCAGGTGATACAGTATCTAACGTAATTGTTCCGACAGCATCGACCCATTGAATTGTATTTCCCGTATCATCCCTTAAATACCCGGTAATCATCGCGTTCTTTATATTATCCCCTGGGATAACTTTATAGACACCAAGATACCCGCCCGGTTCAACTTCCTGCATGTCAATATTCTTTTTGAACTCACCAATATCAAAGTAGGCCTGCATTTTGGGTGTACCCTGAATCACAACCTTGATCTCATCGCCTGCTTTTTTAGGAAGGTTTTTTGTATCCTGGGTAAGAAGAGTAATTACCGGTGGCTGGAGGGCCTCCGCCATGGTTGGTACTGGAATTGTCTTTACCATGTCCCGGAAAAGGTCATCACAGGCCCGCAGTAACTGAATGTCCCGTACATTCATAGCCGTTGCAATGACCGTGGCAATGATGCCTACAGGGTTTGTAGAAATACCACCCTCATGGATGCGGGCAACGTGTTTGCCGCTCCAGAGCAAAATACCCGTCTTCGTATCATACATCTTGATGTCTGCTCCCACCGAAACAGAAGAATACACGACGGCAAACAACTTATCGAAATCGGAAATTTCGCCATAGATGACCGCATCCACACCGAGTACCTTGCCTAATTCCTGAGGGGAAGTCTTGGTTATGGTTTCAGCATCGGTGAATCCCCCCTTCCTTAAGACATTATCCACAGCATAAAGTTTCATGCCTTTATATGGTAATGAGCTGAAATGATTGAATAACCCCTTACGGACTTCCACTGCTCCGAGTTGGCTTCTCGTTGCATTAATGAAGGGAAGGACCGCGACTGTCTGGGGTTTGTGCTTCTCCATGTATGGGTCGACCTTATATGTACCTTTAAATATTGAGTGCATCTGGGGAGTGATGGCAGTATCTTTTGCAGCAATGACGCAGCCCTGAATTATAATCAGCAGGGCTAGCAGGATAAGTCTTACTATGGGCCTTCGTAATCCATTCTCTCTCATGGCAGAACCCCTCTCCAAATAACAGCACTGTCACGTAAAAATACATTATTACACATCTCCTCATCCTCTCATGAAATACCTATGAGAGCGTTGCATAAGGTCTCTTCCTGAGAACATATCAACCTGCTCCGTCAATCAAAACTGCGCTCGGAATGCCGCATACGTGAAACTCTCCCCAGTAAACTGCAGAAAAACTTCGATCAATAAAGTACAACAATGTTCTCATTCATGCACATGCCTCGCAGCACGCTACGTTGAATACGCGCGCTATCGGGTTCAAAACAGCTAAGGGTTTTCACCCTGAGGCATAGTAACACCTTGAGTATCCTCAGTCAGGAATCCTTGACGACCCTTCGGTGATATTCTGATAAATTTATAAAGTGTTCTCTCTGTCTCTTATTTTTCGCCAACGGTCACCTCCTGGCTGGGTTCACTCTCGAGTCCATCCTTATCCACAGAGGTCACCGCATATGTCTTGTTCTTTCCCTTGTCAGGAGCAGCCTCACTGAAACTTGTTGCCTTGACAGTATCAATTTTCTGAAGACCGAAAAAACTTTTCTCATAGACAACGTAATGGGTAATATCAGACTCCCTTCCCGGTTTCCATGACAGTACCACATTTCCAGTACGAATATCACCTGTAATCCCTTCAGGCTTTTGAGGTTTTGGCTTCGTTTGCACACTTACGGCATCTGAAAAATCACTGAGCAGCCCATCTTTATCTTCAGCCCTGATCTTATATCTATAGGTAGCGCCGTCTTTTAAATCTTTGTCTTGATAGCTTGTCCCCCCGGTAATCTTTGCAGTTTGAGAGAATTCTTCAGAACCCGCACTACGATAAATATGAAAGACAGCAATGTCGTTTTCCGGGTTTGACTGCCACGCAAGAGGTACTTCTTTAACCTTCAATGCCTCCCCGTTCAACCCGGAGGGTTTTACCGGCCGTGGTTTTGTGGTAGCAGAGACAGTTTCGGACGGTTCGCTTTCTACATTCACCTTATTGAAGGTTCTCGTTGAATAATAATATGTGGCGTTGTCGTCCAGTTTTTCAAAACCACCACCATGGACAAAACTGTGCATGGCACGACCATCAATCTGCTTCAGTAGCGTATACTTACCGTCCTTTTCTTTTGACACGTAGATATTATAGCCTTCAACGTCTTCATGGCGACTTACTGGCCATGTGAGTTCAATTTTTTTCACAAGACCACTCTTCGCCTTAAAACCCCGAAGCGTTGTTGGTTGACCCTTTGTAACGGCGGATGCTGTCACAGAGGGTGATGTTTCTGTCTCCGGATCTTCAATGGCTGTGATTCGATAAAAATAACGGGTAGTATCTTGTAATCCATCCTTATCCGCATACGCAATCTTATTTCCACTTGCCGTATGGGATATACTAACTTTTATAATTCTTTTATAATTATCATTCTCAGATGTACTTCTGTAAACATAGTATCCATTTATAAACGGCGAATCGGCCGAATTCCACACTAACCTTATTTCCCTTAACATGTCTCCCTGTGCGGACAGGCCATTGATAATCGGTATTGCGGCGCCCATAATAGAAGAAGAAAAATCGCTCTCCATGTTTTTCTCATTATACGAGGTTAATTTATAATAATAGAGTTCACCATCTGTAAGTCCCTTGTCCAGATAGGTCACTTTAAACACCCTACCGGAGGCTGCCACAGTATCGACAGCAGAATCTGGATCCAAACATGGGACATTTGCAACCTCTTTATAGTGCCCCTGCTGTGCTTTCGCTCGATAGAGTTTATACCCTTTTAGTGACAACTTGTCATCGCCGGCTATCGGGCTGGGAGACCAGGTCAGTTCTATGCTCTTGATATGCCCCTCCGCTTTTAAGATAACAGGAGGGTTGGGAGTCAAGGCCGTTTCGGCTGATACAATGGCGGAAAAATCGCTCTGAAGTCCCGCGGCAGTGTACGCACGTATTTTATAATAATAGCGAACGTTCCTTTCCAGATCTCGGTCGAGATATTCCGGCTGATTAACCCGGGCAACCCTTATAAATGGTCCTGATTCTGCCTTGCTGCGAAATACTTCATATCCGGAAACAGCCATTCCCGGCGGAGCTTCCCAGTTTAAGGCGACCCACTTACTACCCGAACGCTTCAGCACAGGAAGCGGACCTTGAATTGTTGATTTTCCCACAGATTTCTGCGCTGCCAAAACAGAACCGGTGATGGCTTCTATAATTGGTGCACTGAGCTTGTTGATTTCGTCTGGGAGGCCGACATTGCCGAAAGCTCTTGTGCTGGCTTCATAGATTACGCGTTTTTGTTTAATGTGAATAACTTTACAGTGAATCAAGATTAATGATCCCCTTTTTCCCACGCTGCCTACAACGATTGCATGCAAACCTAGTCTGGAACCGATATTCGTGACGTTTTCCAGATTATCATCTTGCTGAAGATCATTCATGCTTAAAAAAGACTCAAGCTCCTTACGATCAAGCATCACAAAAGAAGGCTCACAGCTCAGGTTGCTCATCAGCATATTGGTAACCATAGTATTATAGCCTGCGGCCTCCAGATCTACTGTCTTGAAATTAAAAACAGACACCTTAATTTCAGGGATATTACTGGGGATAGCTGAAACCGGAAAGACAACCGTGAGAATTAAAAGAAATATCCATGCGCAATGGTGAACCTTCTTGCCCATTAATCCCTCCATGTGCGACCTCCGGTCACGATCCGGAGTGAATTGTTTAAACTCACTTATGTTGAACCAGTTTATCGATAAGTTCCTGTGCTTTTTGGGAAATAGTGGTAGAAATACCTTTCAATTTTTCATCAAAAATAGCATCGGTGTAACGTTCAATGGCAAGGTCATAATTGCGCCGCCTTTGCCGCTGCTGCTCACCCTGATTGTAATACTCGACTTCAAGGCTCTGATACTGTTTAAGGACGCTTTGTCCCATTTCAGAAATCTTTGCATTCGTCAATTCATCAAGTACTTCCGTCTCGGTGGGTAGTTCCAAACGTATGCTGGGTACGTTGGCAGAAGGAACAGCATCCTGATATCTACTTTCCTTGACCAGTTTACCTGATATGGTATTCGTAAAAATATTTTCTCCTGTTGCCGTATCCACAAGCTTATAAGAAAGCTCGATCATGGCGTTGATTTTCGCCGTGCCTTGTTTGTGTGGGATAAACTGATAATTTTTTTTCTTGATGGTCCGGGGTGGTGCGTTTTTCAATTCCTCTTCCGATGGATTACGATGCGTCAACAACCAGTCAGAAAACTCGGGATTCCGGATCTCTTCTTCATCAACAAGCACCTTAATCTGACTGGTGGTGGGGTTATCTATAAATTTTGTCATGAAGTGAAGAACATCACCCATGATAAATGTATCTATTCCTCGCATCTTCGCTGTCTGGACTGATTTTATATCTACGATCCCCGTCTGCCCTAATTGCATTTCCCTCAAAATGGATTGCAGATTCTCGCGTTCTATAATGCGAAGATCACCACTGGCCTTCTTATGAAGGAATGCAATAAGCTTATTGGCTGCTATTTTGCCCGCATCCTTGTTGGAACTGGGACTGCCAAAATCAAACACAGCGATAGACTTCTTAATGCGCTTGTTAATATTATCTTTCGTCTCCAACATCTTCTGAAACAATTCCGGATAGCTGGGATTTAACGCCTCTACTTTATGTAACCAGACATATGCATTCCCCCACATCTCTTTTTCCAAAAGCTTCTCAGCCCTTTCCATCAGCTTTCCGCA
>DNUI01000279.1 GCA_003508565.1 Syntrophaceae bacterium | reverse complement strand
TGAGCCGTCATGGGACCTTCTGAAAGAGATTCCGCAATATGATGAAGTAGAGTTTGTGAAAGAAACAGCAGACGAGGGGACAGAAGTCAATATTCAGTCGCTCTATAAGCTCAGCGAGGCCCCACCTATCGTTAAACTTGTGACTATGATCATTGTTGATGCGGTAAAGTCCAGAGCTAGCGATATACATGTGGAACCACATGAAAAGTTTGTCCAGGTACGGTACCGGGTGGACGGGGAGCTGCGAAATGTGCTCAAATATCCGAAACGCATTCAAGACTCGGCTATATCGAGGATAAAAATCATATCCAATCTAGATATCACGAACAGGCGCACACCGCAAGATGGCAGGAGTTCCCTGCGTCTAGAAAACAGGAATATCGATCTCAGGATATCCACCCTGCCGTCCATTCATGGTGAGAACATTGTTATACGGTTGCTGGATCAAGCGTCCGGATTGATTCCCCTCAGCAAACTTGGGGTTCCAGAGCGGATTCTCACTCCACTCATTCATCTTGCAAGCCAACCTCAGGGGATGATTCTTGTTACCGGTCCTACCGGGAGCGGGAAAACGACAACGCTTTACAGCCTGTTGCATCAAATGAAGACGGAGACGGAAAGCATCTTCACCATTGAAGACCCGGTTGAATACCGTCTCGCCGGCATAACCCAGGTAGGTGTGAACGAGGCAACGAATATGACATTCCCTGCAATCCTTCGTTCCGTCTTGAGACAGGATCCCGATATCATCATGGTGGGCGAAATACGGGATCTTGAAACTGCGGAGATTGCCGTAAGGTCGGCCTTGACGGGGCATCTTGTCCTGAGCACTGTTCACACCAACGACACGGTGGCCACAATCACCAGGCTCCTGGATATTGGATTGGATGCGTATCTTGTGAGCTCAGCTGTCACGGGTATACTTGCCCAGAGACTGGTTCGACGAATCTGTCCTGAGTGCAAGAGCAAAACCGATCCGCCCGATATACTCATGAGGAACAACTTTCCGTCCCTCAAGGCCTACTATAAAGGCAAGGGGTGCCCGTCCTGTCAGTATACGGGATATCGGGGCCAGATCGGGATCTATGAATTCCTGAACATGGACACCCGACTCAGAAGATTGATCGCAAAGAATGTGGCAGGGGATGAGCTCTGGGATGCTGCCAGGGAATCAGGAGTGATAACTCTTTTTGAAAATGCATGGGCAATGGTTGAGAATGGTACAACTACCGTGGACGAAGTGATAATGAAAATACCCTATAAATATATAGGGGGTGCGTTTAAAAAACAGGTAGCAAATCCGAGGGCCAGGGTTCTCTTATTGAATATCTCCAGGGAGGATAGCATTATAATCCAAACGATCCTCGAGCCCGAAGGTTACGAAGTAATAAGCACTTCCGGAGATGATATTATTGAAGCTGCTAAAAAAGAACACATCGACCTGATGCTCGTGAATACTTTTCCTGAATGGACTGAAGCGGTGAAGAAGTTGAGAAGCGACATCCGATATATGTATACACCTGTCTTGCTCCTTTCAGAGGACGTAGCGAGCGTGAATCAAGAACAGTATATTGCATTGGGCATTAAGGGATCGTTATCCCGGCCCATAGATCCCCAGCGGTTACTGGATCTGTTGCAGCGCGGTGATTCCGATAATTAATGGAAAGAAGCGTTTAGGGTCAAGATCTGGCCCCATGCATGTAACGCGCGCCCGGTTCCTGTTAGTTTGTAAATGACTCTTCCGGCATTTCAATAGGCGTCCTGTCTCCGATTTTTATCGCTTCGCACCTGGCCTTTACGCTAGAGAGCACATTCAAGGCGAAGAATTTGGCTGCGGCAATCTTCCCGTGATAGAAGGCAACCTCCTTGTTTTCGCGGATCAGGGCCCTCTGTTTCGCTTTTGATCCTTTTGCATCCTTCTCCGTGTAGAGGACATTCAGTTTTTCATTGGCAATCGTCGCCGCCTGCATTAAGAGCGATCCGACTGCAATGTCGCCAAAAAGCTCAAGATACGGAGATGCATTGAGAACAGGAATCAAAAAGCTTGCTCCCCTGCTCAGCCGGTAAAAATGAGTTGTCAGATCGGATACGGCCTTCAGCGCTTCTTCCAGATAATTGCACGGTACGGAAAGATCTTCAAATCCCTTGCTCCTTGTGATGATACTGTATACTTCGCTATAGAGGCTCATCATAAATTCGCCTCTTCTCTGCGCCAGTTTCCTGCCAACGAGATCAAGGGCCTGAATCCCGTTTGTGCCTTCATAGATCGTCGTTATTTTGCAGTCCCGCAAATACTGTTCAACATGATATTCGGAACAGTAGCCGTAGCCTCCGTACACGTCGATGGCTTCCGAACAGACCTGCATTGCCTTATCTGATGAATAGGCCTTGCATATCGGGATTAAAAGTTCCGCCAGTCCATGCCATTTTGCCTTATCCGTCTTGTTTGTCGAAACAGCTGCCATGTCGAAGCAGTAGGCCGTATAATACAGGAGCGCCCTGATTCCTTCCACGTGCGCCTTCATCCAGAGAAGCGTTCGCTTAACATCGGGATGCTGGATGATGGGTATGGGCTTGGCGTCGGGGTTTTTCATGTCCCATATGGCGACGCCCTGAACCCTTTCCTTGGCATATGCGACGGCATGTTCATACGCCGCAGTCGCCACGCCGAGAGCCTGCACACCGACCTCAAGCCTGGCGTCATTCATCATCTGGAACATGATGGCCATGCCAGCCCTTTCTTTTCCGAGGAGTTCTCCGATGCATTTCCCCTCGTCGCCGAAATTGAGGGTGCACGTGGCGGATCCCTTGATCCCCATTTTGTGTTCGATATTTCCTGTACGCACGTCATTGGATTCCCCCAGGCTTCCGTCATCGTTCACCCGGTTCTTGGGAACGAGAAAAATAGAGATGCCTTTCGTTCCAGGAGGATCTCCTTCGATTCTGGCAAGAACGGGGTGGATGATATTCGGGCAAAGGTCATGGTCTCCCCCGGAGATAAAGATCTTTGTTCCCGTAATGCTGTAGGTTCCGTCGGGCAATAGTTTCGCCTTCGTTTTCAGGGCTCCCACATCGGTCCCTGCACCGGGCTCCGTAAGGCACATAGTCCCTCCCCATTCGCCGGAAAACATTCTGTACATGTATTTATTTTTTTGTCCTTCCGTTCCGTAACATTCAATAAGTGAGGCAGCGCCGCAGGTCAGCATGGGATACATGATGAGGGGATAGTTGGCGGCCTGAAAGAGCTCAAAACATGCAGTGGAAACACTTACCGGCATTCCCTGACCCCCTACTTCAGGATCTTTCATGGAGCACTGCCAGCCTGCTTCTATAAACTTCCTGTATGCTTCATGGAAACTTTTCGGTACGGAAACTTTTCCGTCCGCAAATGTACAGCCTTCCCTGTCCCCATCCACATATGTCGGGAGGATCACTTCCATGGCCATCTTTTCTGCTTCCGTGAGCATCATATCCACGGTTTCTTTGGAATAGTCAGCGTACTTGCCGTTCTTGAAAAGATTTTCTATACAGAGCTGTTCGTAAAGGACAAATTGCTGATCTCTGGTATTCACCAATAAGTTGCTCATAACGACCTCCTAATACAATTTCGTAGATGTGTTGACGAGCTCCATTGCGTAAAACAAAAAACCCCGCTTTCTTTTTCGGAAACGGGATTTCAGTAATTAGTCCATCGTACCCCCATGCAGGGTTAAAGAAATTATGGATTTATGTTTCTGACGTTCTATGAATGTTTTTTAAATATCATGCTTTATGGAAGAAATCTACAATGAAAAGGAAACTGAGGAGGATAAGAATTGAAATGTTGATTTTCTGAATCAACTCATCCATACAAGGGGGAGCCATTTTCCCATACTCGTTCCCGGTTTTTATTGTGATTCCCGCTCTGGCGGGAATCACGGCATTGTTCTCGACCCAAGGGGGTAACCTCCAGTGAAGCACTACACAATAGAGTCTGCCGCATCAATTGCGACGTGGCATAAAATATATAAAACTGTTATAGGTACCAAACTGTGCGAAGAATTAAAAGCTCGCGCCGTTTTTCCACATGGTACTATCAAGGAGGAATAAAAAATGAAAAAGCTGGAATGGAAGAATCCACCGGAAATGCAGATTGACCCCGTCAAATCATACAGGGCAGTTATTGAGACTAACAGGGGGAGTATTGAACTGGAACTATACCCCAAACATGCGCCGAAAACAGTAAACAACTTTGTGTTCCTGGCGAGAGAGGGTTTCTACGACGATGTAATTTTTCATCGCGTGATAAGCGATTTTGTAATCCAGGGTGGGGATCCCACAGGTACAGGGAGGGGCGGTCCCGGGTACACATTTGCAGATGAGTTAAAGGGAAATCCCTTGAAGCACGAAACAGGGATGATCTCCATGGCGAATGCCGGACCGAACACGAATGGAAGCCAGTTCTTCATCACCCATTCCCCCCAGCCACACCTGAATGGAAGACACACAGTATTCGGCAAAGTAGTGAACGGCCGGGAAGTCGTCAATGCAATCCAGCAGGGCGATACAATGCTGCACGTGACAATACACGAGGGTAGCGCGGGAGCATAAGAGAATTTTTCAGGAATATCCCGGATGACGTATATTTTCCCCGGAGTATCGGGATATCCCCGATTCAAGACAACATCTTGAACCCATGTGAGTTACTGCTCCGGGGAATTCCCGGCAGTCCTGCTCGGATAGAGGAGCTGCCTTTATTGATTTTTTTGAATGAGCTCCATCAGGATCGGTACAAGCTGTTTCTTCCGCGAGAGGATCCCCTTCAAAAGGTACACATTCTCCTCCATTATCGGGTAGCGGATCTGGCTGATGAAAATCCTGTCCCCTTTGATGAAGAGAATGCTGTCGAGTTCCGTGATATCCGTAACCATGATGGCCGTGAAAAGGTTTCCAGTCTTGGCCTGGAAGCGTTCCAACCCTTCGAGGATATCCTCCTTGCGGTCCATGATCTCCGTGAAGGTAACTACCTCGACCTGGCTTACAGTGAAGGCGTTCTTGCCCTCTCCGAAGTGCTTCATGTCGAGTGAGAGAATATAGTCTACGGGCTTGCGGGCCACGAGCGAAGCAGCCCCCATGATGTCCTTCCCGAATGTGTCGACGGGAAGGTCGGTGATGGCTGAAAGGTACTCTGCCATGCGGCGGTCGGTCTCCGTGGTTGTTGCCGAATGCAGGATCAGTGTGTCCGAGAGAATCCCCGCCAGCAGGATCGCTGCGATCTCGCTGCGCATGGGCACCCTGTAGTCCTGATACAGCGAGGCGATGATCGTCGAGGTGGACCCCACGGGCTTGTTGATGAAAATGATCGGGTAGTTTGTATGATCGTTCCCCAGCCGGTGGTGGTCGATAATTTCCTGGATCCGGTAGTTTTCAATCCCATCAACGGCCTGGGAACGTTCATTATGGTCCACCATGATGATTTCAATGTCTGGTTCACGCATGAGATCACTCTGGGAAAGAACTCCAATGACCTTGTTTTCACCGTCTACTACCGGCAGTGATCGTGACACAGAGTCTGCAATGTGTGTCTTGATGGCGCCTATGTAATCATCTTTCTTAAGCGGCTTAAGTGTAACGTCACCCGTAAACGCAACAGGAGATGAGTAAAGGGTAAGCCACGATGTGGTCGAAGTGTCGTAGGGAGAGATCAGAATGGATATGCCGTTCTCCTCTGCCTGCTTCTTCAACTCCCTGCTGAGGGAACGCCCGCCAGTTACTACAAGGACTCTGGCCTTCCTCTCGATTACATACTCGTGTACGTCGTGGCGGTTCCCTACAAGGACGATTGTGTTGGGAGAGGACATGGTGTCGATGTGCTCTTTGAACGTGTCGAACTCATAGGCCGCTACGATTATCTGGGCCTGGAAGACCGTCTCTCCGTCGAAGATCGTCACGGGCTGTGCGCCAAGGGTCTTCACCATCTGGTTCACAGAGGTGGGAAAGACGCCTTTTCGATTAGGATCAATTTTTTTGAGCATGTTCTGGGCAAAGGCATTGAAGTGAAGAATGGACTGCATACGCCCATTGCCGTCCACGATGGGGAGCATCTTGAAGTTTCCCCTGTTTAAGGTTTCCAGGGCATGCCACAGTGGCATGTCATGGGGAACCGTAATAGGCATGCGGCTCATGTAGTTTTTCACCTTTGGAATGAGTTCATTCACGAACTCGGGTGATGGTACGTGGAACCGGTCCAGGATAT
>DNUI01000245.1 GCA_003508565.1 Syntrophaceae bacterium | reverse complement strand
GAAGGGATGCAGTGACTGGGAAATCTTTGATTATGTTAAAATCGATCCCTACTTAAAGTCGGGACAAGGATTTCTGCCTTCGGTCGAATTGACAAGGAACCAAGGACGCGGTCCACTAATGATCAAGCATGATCTGGAGACTTCTTTTGGCCTTGGCAATGATATCCGCTGGTACGGTCACCTCATACTGCATTTCCTCAAGAGCCCACAAAACCTTTTCCAGGGTCGTCAGTTTCATGTTCGGACAGGTTGCCCGTTCCGACACAGGGTAAAATAATTTCCCGGGATTCTCCTTCTTCAGCCGGTGGAGAATGCCGATTTCTGTCCCTATGATAAATTCCATCGCTTTCGATACTTTGATATAACGGCACATCCCTTCCGTGGAGAAAACCTTGTCGGCCAGAGAGATAACGCTGGCCGGACATTCCGGATGCACGATGACTTCCGCATCTTTAAAGAGCGCCCTCTTCATCGCAATATCTTCAGGCAGTATCTTCACATGTGTGGGACAATATCCTTTCCATGTAATAAAGTCACGACCGACCTGGGTTGATATATAATGGGCAAGGTACTGATCGGGAGCAAAAATGATCTCGTCATCCTTCTGAAAAGCATCACGGACGATCCGCTCGGCATTCCCTGAAGTGCAGCAGACGTCACACTCAGCTTTCACTTCAGCCGTTGTATTTACATAGCACAGCACCTTCGCCTTTGGGTGCTCCGCCTTCAGTTTCCGTAGCTCTTGGGCGGTAATCATGTCCGCCATAGGACAGCCCGCCTTCCTGTCCGGGATGAGGACGATTTTTTCCGGCGAAAGTATCTTTGCCGTTTCTGCCATGAAATAGACGCCGCAGAATACAATGACATCCGCAGTGGTCTTTGACGCCTGGATGCTTAGCCCCAGGGAATCTCCCACGTAATCCGCAATATCCTGTACCTCGGGAATCTGGTAGTTGTGCGCCAGGATGACGGCATTTCTTTCTTTTCGTAAGCGTTTTATATTATCAGCAAGTTCCATGTAAAACCTCTTCGATGACTCCTCCCCCCAGAACGTGGTCATTCGCATAGAAAACCACAGACTGCCCTGGGGTGATCGCTTCCTGTTCCTCGATAAATAATACTTTGAGCCTGTCGTTTTCGGTCGTCACCTCGCAGGGCGCCTCTTTTTTTCGGTATCTGATCTTTGCATACACCTGCCGGGGCCAGGATTCAGCAAGCATATTCACATCACCTGCAAAAAGTCCCTTTGCCTTTAAGTCCTTCTTTTCACCGACGACAATACGGTTTGTTTCGGGATCAATGGAAACGACATACAATGGTGTTGTATGGCTGATACCCAGACCTCCCCGCTGACCGATAGTATGAAATATAATTCCCCGATGGGTGCCAAGAATGTTCCCCTCCCTATCCACAATGGGACCCGGATGTAATTCTCCTACCCTTTCTGAGAGAAACTCCTGGGAGTTTTTCTGTGTCACAAAACAGATATCCTGGCTCTCCTGTTTTTCCGCAACAGGCAAGGACCCCTTTTTCGCTATTTCCCTTACTTCGTCCTTGGTCAGTGAGGCGAGGGGGAACAGTATATTTCCCAAACCCTCGTAGGGAATGGCATAGAGAAAATATGTCTGATCTTTCTTTTTGTCCTTCGGCCTTCTTAGGCAGTACCCCACTTCATTTCGTCCGATAGCGGCATAATGTCCCGTTGCCAGGAAATCAAAACCGAGCACCTTCGCTTTGTCCAGAAGACTCCCGAATTTCAAATAGCGGTTGCAATCGACGCAGGGGTTCGGCGTCCTTCCTTTTTTATACTCACTGACGAACTTGGCAATAACCCTTTCTTCCAGTTCACCCGCATAATCAAAAGCATAGTGAGGAATTTTGAGCCGGTTACAGACCCTTTTCGCATCATCGACCGCAGTAGAACCGCAGCATCGTACACGATCACTTTCTCCTGCAATGCCAAAGCACATGGTAACGCCGGAAACATCATGCCCTTCATTTGTGAGCAGCATGGCAGCGACGGATGAATCGACACCGCCGCTCATGGCCACCAGAACTTTTTTACCCATATGTTACCTTCAATACAAAAAAAGATTTCATCACCTTTTTAAAAGGGAGATTCCCTACGCCGCCTTGCCGGATGCAGACTGTGCCGACCGCGTGCGATAATCATCAAGGGCCTTTTTTAATGCTTCTTCTGCCAGAACGGAGCAGTGCATCTTTATAGGCGGTAGTCCCCCCAGGGCTTCCGCAACAGCCCGGTTGGATATCTTCAACGCATCTTCAATAGTCTTGTTTTTTACGAGTTCCGTAACCATGGAGCTTGTAGCAATCGCGGCCCCGCAGCCGAAGGTCTTGAACTTGGCATCAGTGATAATGCCGCCGTCAACCTTGATATAGAGTTCCATGATATCACCGCATACGGGATTTCCCACCTTCCCAACACCATCAGGATTCTCGAGTTCCCCGACATTTCTCGGATTTCGGAAATGTTCCATAACTTTTTCACTATACTCCATCTACTTTACCTCCTTTTTATAGAGAGGAGACATGGAACGCAATTTAGTGACAGTACCGGGCAGTACCGTGAGGACATAGTCAATGTCGTCCTCTGAAGTCTGCCTTCCCAGAGAAAATCTTAATGACCCGTGGGCAAGCTCATGAGGAAGTCCAATGGCCATCAAGACATGAGACGGCTCCAGTGACGATGAGGTACATGCCGAGCCTGTTGAACAGGCGATCCCCTCCATATCGAGATTTAAAATCATAGATTCACCCTCCACGTAGGCGATAGAAATATTAACGTTATTCGGGAGCCTCTTTGTACGGTGACCGTTTAAGTGCGTAAATTCAATTGTGCTGAGAATACCCTCAAATAACGTATCACGCAGAGAAGTCAGTTTCTCAATTTCCTTCCCCATCTCTTCCTTTGCCAGTTCCACGGCCTTTCCAAAACCGACGATTCCCGGCACATTGTGCGTGGATGCCCGGCGCTGCTGTTCCTGATCGCCGCCGTGCATGAAGGGGAGCATCCGTATCCCTTTTTTTACATAAAGGATTCCCACACCCTTTGGACCGTTGAGTTTATGCCCGGAAGCGCTTAGGATGTCTACATTAAGCTCATTCACATCTATCGGGATGTGACCGAGCGTCTGCACTGCGTCGGTATGAAAATATATGCCTCTACCCCTGGCAATTTTTCCGATCTCGCCAATGGGCTGGATTGTTCCGATTTCATTATTTGCATGCATGATGGAAATCAGAATAGTCCTCTCCGTAATTGCCTTCTCCACGTCGGCGGGATCAACAAGCCCGTACTTATCAACGGGAATATAACTTACCTCAAACCCCTGTTTCTCCAGAAAATGGCATGGTTCCAGGATCGCGTGATGTTCTATCTTCGATGTTATAATGTGGTTCCCTTTCTCATGCCTCGCATAGGCTACGCCCTTAATCGCACAATTGTTGCTCTCCGTCCCCCCGCTCGTAAAAATAATTTCTTCCGGCTTTGCCCCGATACACGAAGCTAAAGTATACCGTGCATCTTCTATGGCATGGTTCGCTTCCTGACCAAAGGCATGGAGACTTGAGGGATTCCCGTACACCTCTATGAAAAAAGGCACCATGGCCTCTAACACCCGACGATCTGTGGGAGTTGTCGCCGCATTATCCAAGTATATTTTCTTCATTGTAACGTCCCCATTATTTCAGATATTATGCATCATCGCCTTTCCCGCTTTTTCCTGATTCATTTTGACCAGCATATCCAGGGTGATCGAACTTAAGGTCTCAGAAATTTTGCCGCCGATAATCGCCCAGATGTCATGGCTCGCGCAGATGGGAACCCTTGGACACATGGAAGGATCCTTGACACAGTCTACAAGTGAGCAATCCCCTTCTAAAACATCAACAATCTCTTTCATGGTGATTTGTGATGGATCTTTTGCAAGGCTGTATCCTCCATAGGCGCCCCGGCTCGAATTCACAAGACCGATGCCTCTAAGAGGTATGATGATCAAACTCAAGTACTTCTCAGAAATGTTCTCACCTTTGGCAATATCTTTTAAAAATACAGGGCCTTTTCCATAATTAAGGGCCAGAGCAACCATCAACCTGACTCCATATCGGGCTCTCGTGGAAAGTTTCATAGGACTCCTCAAGTATAATTACTATCATTACTATCGCTTTGATAGTAATTAACGTATCCGATTTATGTTGTCAAGGAAAAATTAAGACATTTAAAGGCGGGACCAGGAAGCATAATCATTCTCATGCATTTCCATATGCTGTTAATTTCCGAAGAAAGATTTTCAACAAGCTAAAGTGTCAAGAAAAAGCATATTTTATCAGGATAGAGATAGAGGAACCACATGTACCGGTATCAATGAGAAACAGAGGAAATATTTTAGCAACTTACGACATCATCACAGGGTCTTTTTATGATGGACAAATATTCTAATGACTCTTTAAAACGAGAGAGGGTGGGAACTTCTCCCACCCTCTCTCGCCTGATCTATTATGACTCACTACCTATACATCCTTGGTTTCGTTGCTGCGGATTATTTCACCGCATCCTTCAATGCTTTGCCGGCAGTAAACTTGGGAACCTTCTTGGCTGCAATCTTTATCGGCGCGCCCGTCTGGGGGTTCCTCCCCTTTCTGGCAGATCTTTTCGTGACAGAAAATGTCCCGAAGCCGACGAGAGTCACACTTTCTCCCTTCTTCAGCGACTTCTTAATAGCCGCAAGGACAGCGTCCAGGGCTTTCCCCGCCTCTGCCTTCGTGCAGGTAAATTTTGCAACTTCAGCAACCAGATCTTGTTTGTTCATTCCTTCATCCTCCCTTTTTAAGTATTAGTGTTTTCCGCAAAAGGCGGTAATAATGCTTTCTTTGGTTACAGCAAATAATAGTATTGAATACTCTGACCACGTTACTGTTTGCCGGATTATTAAGAAGAGTAACAGAAATTGCAAGCAAATTTTACATCAGAATCAATTATTTTTACTCACACCCTGCAACATCTCACAAAAAACCTCTCCCCGTAGAGTGCGGAAAGCAGCCAATTCCTGAATTTCATGTTCACATATGTTTATATTGCTCCGCAAAAAACACCCGGCT
>DNUI01000144.1 GCA_003508565.1 Syntrophaceae bacterium | reverse complement strand
CTCCCCACAGCACAATCGATCATTGTTCTTTTGGAAGTCTATGCTGGTTTGCGTGATAGTATCTCACCCCTGTCTTTCGTGACCATCTCCCGTGGAATAATTCCAACCGTTATCTTCCGTACTCGACGATTTTGAGCAATGTGTTGGCGGGTATGTTCTCTCCCGGGATTCTGCCGTTAAGGGCCACCACGTCCTTCAGATGCTTTTCGGGGACACCGAGCGCTCGCAGGGCATTTTCGATGGTGTTTGTCTTTCTTGTGAAACGAGCCCTGATGCGGTTTGGCTGGATGCTGATCTTCTTCGGATCGGAAAGTTCCCTGAAACCCTCCATGGTATCCTCGAAAAGCGACTCATACTGTGGAAAGAGCTTCTGGGAGCTCAGACCGTGAAACCCAAAAACTTCTTTTTCTTTTTGAATGAAGAGGGACATGATTTTGATCGTTTCCTTCTGGCTCGTTACATCTGAAAGAACCCATCGGGCTGAAAGTCCATTGACCTGGGTCCCATCGCTCTTGAGTACACGGGCCCCCGTCTCGGAGACATATTTTTGCGCTGCGTCGGATGGCGTCGTTCCAGGCGCACCGGAAAAGATGATCACGGCATCTTTCTTCTTGCTGACCATCTGGACGGCGGTTGTGGTGTCTCTTACCTCCCACTCTGCCGGCACAGGAAACTGGATTTTCATTGCGGGATGATAGTACACATTCCTTTCGATGTATCCCTGCCTCGGATCATCTCCGTAGACTATGCCGTCGATGACTCTCAAGTAATGTTCCCGGTCAATTTTTGCATCCTTGAGGCCTATCTTTTGCTGCATCTGTTTTGACTGGATCCTGATGGAGTGTTCGCGATCCTCAGGGCTTGGATGCGTAGAGAACCAACTCGGCAGCCCACTCCGGTCCGACTTGGATTCCATACGTTGCAGGGTTTCAAAAAAGGCCGCCATCTGAGATGCATCGTATCCCGCCTTTGTGGCATATTCGACACCCAGCGAATCAGCTTCACGCTCGTTGTCCCTGCTGAATTTCAAAAAGAGGACTCCGACACCGAGCTCTGCAAGGCTCGACAAGCCGGGGATGCCCAATATGCTGAGCCCAATGCTTACCCCGGCCAGGCCGAATTGAGCCATCTTGGCTTTGCTGATTTGCTGCGCTGAATGACGAGCCGTGACGTGACCGATCTCGTGGCCCATGATACCTGCCAGCTCAGCCTCGCTGTTGAGCGTGGCAAGGATTCCACGGGTGAAATACACGTAGCCCCCGGGGGCGGCGAAGGCATTCACGACGGAGGCGTCGAGGATTTTGAAATGCCAGTCCAACTCCGGGCGATGGGATAGTTTGCCCAGGCGTTGCCCCATCTCATCGACATAGCCCGTCAACTGCTGGTCGGCGTAAAGGCCATATTCCCCGGTCACGCCGGCATCGGCTTGCTGGCCGAGCTTGATTTCATCCTCTTTGCTGACAAGCATCAGGTCCGGACGTCCGGTAACCGGGTTGATGGCGCAGGAGGCGGCAATCAGGACCGCCCCGATCAGGATGGATACTGTCACGATCGATAGGAGACGCTTTCTCTTCATGCCGTATACCTCAAAAAGTAAATTTACCTTGTCCAGGGAATCATTGATAGGTGATTTCTTTCATGAGAAAGTATACGAAGGACGAGATTGTGTGTCAATGGAATAATGGCCGCAAACTGTGGGTGCATAGTGCCAATTCTGGCAGAAAAAATATATCGCGAGAGTCTATTCTTCGGGGACGGCCAGACTCCTGTTTCCGCACCACCAGTGTGAGATGAAATGTTGTACAAGAGAATACGAATATTGGAAGAGGATCAACTGGAGGTGAGAGTCGAGGCGGCTATTTCAGCAACTTCGTTTCGAAGTAGTCTATCGTGTTGACTTCATCGAACTCGAAGATTACGGGGGTGCAAGTGCCAGATGTGATGACTTTTAGCGTGCATCTCAGGAGCTTGCCCTTTTCAAGCCCGTATTTCTTCAAGTATTTCTCACCAGGATACCACGAGTTGCTCAACTTCAGGAGGTGCTCCTTTTTAAGTGCTTCCTTCGCCCAATCCTGCTTGATCTCTTTGTCTGTCACGAAGGAAAACCAGATCTCGTATCCTTCGTATCCGGGTCCCCCTACAACATTTGCCTGTCCTTTCGATTGTCCCGTCATCTCAATCCGAGTTATTTTCGCCTGTCCCGGATAGCCGTCATAGGTGCAAGGGCCACCTGCCAGTCCGGCAAATGCAACGAGATCGCTGCCCTGAGATGTCGCGAAAGCGAAAATGAGCAAGGCCAACCCTGAAGCGACAAGTGTGATGTTTCTCATAACGTGCCTTCCAATTTGATTTGTTTGGTGCGTGTTTCCTGCTTCCTATCGAGAGTATAGGAAATAAGCCTTGGCATGTCAAAGATATATTGACCACAAAACGTGGTCTTAATTTCTATCCCTCTTAATCAAAGCCACTCCTATGATTGCCACAACACCACCAATAAGGGTAATTGGCGAGGGAAGTTCGTGAAGCAACACATCGCCAAGTAATCCGACACAAGGAATCAAAAACAGAAAGGATGCCGATTTTGGCGCTCCTATGATCTCAATCGCTTTAAAATAAAGAAGATAGGCGATACCTGTAGAAATGGCCCCACAGAACAATACTCCCAGTATTGACCAAATATCTAATATGAATTCCAGTGGTGCTGTCATCGTATACATCACAAGGAATGGAACAATCAACAGGGACGAGACAGTGAGTTGAACGCTGATTACAGCCACCCGGTTTGCACCCTCCAGGTAATGCAAAGTAATGGTGTATGCTGCCCATGCAATCATAGCGATCGCCGAGAGAAAAATACCCTGATCCACGTTAGGACCACTATTTGATTCAAGTGAAGTATAGAGAAATAAGAGGCCGCCGAGGAACCCGAGCGTAAACCCGATTGTTTTTTGGATTGTCAATTTTTCTTCAAGAAAAACTACACCATAGATCAGTACAAGAGCAGGACACAAATGGACGATTATAGAGGATGTCCCCGAGCTCACGTAAGCCTGGCTTTGATTGGCGCATAAGACATATATTGATGATGCCAGAATGCTGATTCCTAAAGCACTGACAAAAGGTTTCATCTGTTTGTGTATTTCGGACAGCCGTTCCTTTTGTAATAATATGATCATGATCATGATGACTGCACCCACAACATAACGTAAAAACGCTAAGAGGACACCGGAAATATGAACATACCCGAAAAGGACCGGAGAAGAAAGGCAGCGTCCGACTATCCAGTTGATGCCCCAGATAAGGATTACGAGGAAAAGGAGAAGATATGGATGACCTGTTTCTGATGGTTTCATTTAATGCAAAATAATCTGAAGTATCCTTGTATACTACGAATAGGATCAGAAATTCGTGAATGAGGATGGATCACTTCGCCGATGCCACTTATGAAGGATGAAGCTCAAGTGACGCTTACCTGTTGATGTAAATCGGGCGCCCGCTTAATTGAGAAAACAGGTAACAACCAATTAACATTTTGTGAGTTTCGACAAGAAAATAATTGCTAGCAGGGAGAGAATCACAAGTCCTGAAGTTACAACAACGGCAATTTGAACAACATCATCTGCCGCGCTATACCATGCCATAAATTGATTATAATATTGGTAAAATAAATCCTTGAGGCTATCAATCATTGATATTATCCTTTTCTTTGTGAAATGTCCCGGAAATGTGCTGCATGCAGTATCACATATTAATGAATAAATCTCCAGTAATTCTGGGTATAGTATCGCTAATTATAAGACTTGCATACTGTCCCCAAAATAACGGTTCGCCTTTCACAGGCTTCTGCACCGATCATGAATGATACATTGACGACTACAGGAAACAAATTAGCAAAAAGGATACCAAAAAACAACCCCCAGAGGAATTAATATCCTGTTGGGGGTGCAACGAAATCCACCTATGTCGTTTGTCATGGCGTCTAATCACATTATGATGATTTTGTCTTCCATGGACGATGAACGCACATCGCAGATGCTCCGTTTAACTTCTATATCGACATTCTTATCCGATTTCTTTAATGAGGGATGTAAGAACGTTAGGATGGAAAGCTCCCTGTGGGAGTGCATCGGGAGGCGCATCGCATCTTCAAGGTTTGCCTTTACTGTCTGCTATATTTCCTTGCCGATGGTGAAAGCTCGCCCCAGGTATGATCCCACACCATAATAAGATTGTGTCTCCGGTCCAAAGACTATCGGCCGTACTTTAAGAATGTCCGGCAGGCCATTATCCCCAATTACAGAGTCTTCCGCTTTGACATCCAGAATCTCTCCGATAAAGTGTGTATGAATGCCGATTTCGCTGGTGCTCAACACTTTGCATTCGAGAATCAGGGGGAATTCCTGGATATAAGGGGCATCTACCTTATCGCTCCTTACAGGTGTGAGCTCAGCGGTAGCAAATTTATCTGTGTTTCTTCCTGAGGCTATACCGAAGTAGTCTGCTGTTTTCACGTGTGATACGGACGGAACATTAACTGTGAACGCCTTTCGCTCCATGATGTTTCCATGGGTATAGGTGACGCCTCTTATGGACACAGCCACGCAGGGGGGTTTGGAACTGCATATACCACCCCAGGCGATCGTCATTGCATTTGCTTTTCCGGTTTTATCGTATGTCCCTATAACCCATACGGGTGTAGGGTAAATTAATGTTTTTGCGCCAAATGACTTTTTCATGAACTACTCCTCTCTTGGTTACGATAGTGTAATAAATCTATTTCCTAAATAAATGATACTATTGTCTATTAGTTCCTTCACACCGTATCAAGCCACGGGGGATACACTCGCTGCCGGATTCAGGAAATGGTATATGTGCCACCGCGTTCCTTAATAAAACCCTCGTGCTCCAATTGATCAAGGTTCTTTTTCAATCTCCTTGACGCGATGGAGATGTTCTGCTCTATATCAGACAGCGAAATAGAAGAATCTTTGAGGAGGATACGGAGGATCTCTCCACGAACCTGTCTGTCGGATCCCTCAAAGGGCGGCTGCTTTCTATAGTGAGAGCTCTTCCTGTTAGGATTTTGTATTATTTTTTTCAGCATGGAACCGTAATCCATAAGGGCATGGTACCAAAGGCGGGGATTTGCGATATCCATGGTCTCTTCTACAAGGGATAGTATCTCACGGTCACTGACGGTTTCCTTTCCCTCAAAAAACTGATGAATAAAAACTCTCCTGATGTTCGTTTCGATGAAGACAGCGGGTTTGTTGAATGCGAACACATAAATAGATGCAGCTGTGGTCTTTCCTATCCCCGGGAGTTTTGCGAGCTCCTCCGGCGCTTGGGGAAGAACCCCTCCGTATTCACTCGATACAATGTACGCGGTGCGGACCAGCGCAAGTGCGCGCCTGTTATATCCCAGTCCCTGCCATACGAGTAAGACGTCTTTCAGCGCAGCCTGCGCGAGCGACAAGAAATCAGGAAAGAGCGCGATAAATTGCGTGTACTTTGGCATTACCCTCTCCACCTGCGTCTGCTGCAACATTATTTCAGAAATAACGATATGGTAAGGGTCATCCGTCTTCCGCCATGGCAAATCACGGCCGTACAGATTGTAATACCGATAGACTGCTTCCTGAAAGGCGGATACTTGTTCCGGGGTGAGGTGCATGGTTGCAACGTGCTTTTTAGAATGTTTTTTCCCTTGTTTATCCGGTGCGTCCAAGAAAAGTGTACCGAAAGAGGGCCTTCCCCGGATCGGGCCTATCCTCGCGGCTACGGGACAGGCTTATCACATCCGGAATGACGATAAGAAAATTCTATTTTCGGAATAATGACATGGAACTATTTGTTATGCCCTTTACCTTTGCCCTTGGCTTTTTCCTTACCCTTACCGTAGCTTCTTCCCGGTTCGCCGCTCAGGACGAAGTCACCACGCTTCAAGGCATGGAATTCGGACGATCCCGGTTTGATACCGAGACGCTTTGCGATAACACCCCACCCTTGACCCCTGTGGGTCTGATATACTTGCGTTACCGTATCATAGGGTTTCCTAGACATTTCAGCGAGTTGGAAACACATGAAGGCGTCAGCTGGTGTATCAACCATTCTAATTACAGCCTCGACTCTCGGCAGGGGAACACCAAACTGAGTGCTTACTTGCGCGGAAAAGCCGGGCATGTCTGCCCGTGCACGGATGTTGAGGTTATGCATGAACCCGTCAAGCCCTCCGCCTGCAAACGCCGGGCTGCTTATGAGAATGAGCATCATTGCAGCAAGGATGATTTTTTTCATATCGATGTCTCCTTCATATAACAATATACTTTTACGGGAACTATAGGGCCGAATGAGTTTATGAGTCAATAACAATTTGATACAAAATTAAAGAGAAGAAGCGGTTGAAGAAAAACCCTCCAACCGCCTGAGGAATCGCTCAATGAAATAATGCCGGAATACTCTCACACAACTTCAATTACTATGGGAGTCGTGTTGGCAATATTATCTGAAACGGGGCATCGGCTCTCCACTTCCTGCACAAACGCTTCTTTATCTTCCTTGGACATGCCCGAGTCAATATTCAAAGTAACTTTTATACCGTTGAACCCTGCTCTGCTTTCTTTGCTTTTACCCAGTAACGTTTCTATATCGAATGCACCTTCAACTTTTATGTCCATGCCGTTCAATGTGATGCCCTTCTGGTTCGCAACGATTCTTGCAACGGTCCCAACGCAGCCTGCGAGAGATGCAAAGAAATACTCAAGGGGGGTTGCACCCGCGTCATTCCCGCCGCCCGCCTTCGTTTGGTCAATATACATAACATGATCCCCTGCGTTGACTTCAATCTTGAACTTTTCATCCAACTTTGCCGCGATACTGATTGTCTTCATTTTTGCCATCGTAGTTCCTCCTGAAATTATTTTTTATTTTACCACATGGGTGTTTTGAAATTAAAGAAAGGTTCTCCCGCGTGT
>DNUI01000190.1 GCA_003508565.1 Syntrophaceae bacterium | reverse complement strand
TCCACTTTCTTAATTTGTCAAGATATAGTAGATTCTAAACGTTAATAATAGGTTTTGGGGAGCGGTTATGGTGGAAAGAAAAAAAGTATTGACTGAGGAGAGGGGACAGATAAACAAGATACTGTTTGTGATCTCGATTCTTTTTTTAACGAGTTGCGCTACCGGCCCTGTTCTTTATCCTAATGCGCACCTCCAGAAAGTTGGTGAAGCGCAGGCCCATAAGGATATTGCGGAATGCGAGGTCATGGCCGATCAATATGTCAAATCCGACGCGGGCATTGCGGCGGCCAAAAGTACGGCCATTGGCGGGGCAGGAGGCGCCGTGATCGGGGGCGCCGCTGGCGCCGTGACGGGTAGTCTTGGGCGGGGCATTGGTATTGGCGCTGCCACCGGTGCCGCGGCAGGTTTGGTGCATGGCATCATTCGGGCTTCGGAACCGAGCCCCATTTTTAAGAACTTCATGAACCGGTGCTTGCAGGAAAAAGGGTACGAGGTCATCGGGTGGGAATGATAATGTGGGCCGTCGTGCCTGCGATTTGCTGAAGGCATTTCTCCATGCGGCGGTTCCTGAAAGTAATCCCATACCCAGCGCTGTCATCATTTCAAGGTGATCTTTAACTTTTACCATTAATTATCTTCATGCTTTGTGATGTGACGAATACTGTCCTTTTTACCTCATTTTCCCTGAAGTCAAACATCCGGTGATTTTGACAAACATGCTTCCTTTCAAATCGTTATCCATGAAATCTGTCTCTTGGGATTGGGAGCGAATATAGGCATAATTAGATACAGCATCGTTAAAAGGTTAACAACTAACCTGAACCTTTTTTGTAAGGGTGATGCCATGAAGAGGTTATTGAAATCCCGTTTTTCAAAAGAACGCGGGGTTTTGTGTTTCTTGAAAAGCGTTGTCCATTATTCATCATTGAGAGAGGGTGCGACAGAATAGCGGAATTAACTAATCCTATTGACCAAGGAGCAAGGGTAACGATTGCCCGTGGGGAAAAGTGCCTGAGATTATCTCTGGCGGCGGCAAAAATGCGGACTTGGCATCCGAAAGTCAAGGAGATGCTTATAGGAGAATTGTTTCACGTTTTACCGTTATGGAAAAAAAGATAAAAATAGATGATCTGAAAGTCGGCATGTATATTATTTTGCCGACGTCGTGGTTTAAGCACCCCTTTGCGAAAAATGAATTTTCTATTAGCGAGAAGGAACAAATCCGCAAAATTCGTGAGTGCGGCTTTGAGGAAGTCATCATTGATACCGCAAAGAGCAAGGTTCCTGGAGTCGAACAAAAACCTCCCGAACCTCAACCTGAGAACACAGTAAAAACCCAGTCCGTAACTGTTGTTCCCGATGAGCTGAGCGAGGCAATTCACGATAAAAAATTACCTGCCCAGGAAAAAGCAAAAGCCGTCCAAAAGCATTCCATCCTCATGATCAGGAACCTTCTGGATAATCCGAGTGCCGAAAATATCCGTGATGTGAAAAAAGGTGTTGCAGAAGTTGTTGATTTGATTCTCACGGACGATGATACATCATATTACTTGATGAATATTACGTCTCATGATTTTTATACCTATACCCATTCCGTCAATGTAGGCTTCCTGGCCGTTTCGCTCGCCAAGGCACTTTTCAGGAAATCTATGGCCCATGATATGCATGAACTGGGGGCTGGTTTTTTTCTCCATGATCTGGGGAAGGTGCATGTCGATCCTGCAATTATTAATAAGCCGGGAGTGCTGACCGACGACGAAATGGAACAGATGCGGAAGCACCCCGACATGGGGCACAAAATCCTGCTGGACACCAACCAACTGACCAATGAGTGTAGAAAAATAGTCATGCAGCACCATGAGAGATTCAACGGTATGGGATACCCAAAGAAACTTAAAGGAGACGAAATTCATCTCTACGGGAAGATATGCTCCATCGCCGATGTGTTTGACGCGCTGACTTCAGATCGTCCTTACCGAAAAAAAATGGATTCTTTTAAGGCCATGAAATTAATGAAGGAAGAGATGCTGGAGCACTTTCAGAAAGACCTCTTTGAACAGTTTGTGTTGCTTTTCAGCCGCCCGTGAAGGAATGATTGTAGTGCGCAGAATTCCGGGGACAGCTTACTTACAGCAAAGTCAATAAATATTTAAGATTCCTGGCAGTAATGGTTATTCTGGTTGACCCTAACCGCTCAAATGTTCACGGCCATCCATTAAACCGGGAGAGGTTCATGTATCAAAAGATGCCATTAGTTTTTTGAAAGGAGAAAAGGAACCATGACTATTTCAGAGTGGTTGGATAACAGAGAATCCGAAGGCAAAGATGTTTCTCATATTGTCCTGCCTGATGACTTAGCTAATGAAGAAGATCCCGAAGAAACCATCTTTTTTAAGGAGATTAGAACATGCAGTATTCTCTGCACCGGCATCCACCCTTTTTCTACCGTCGAGCGATTCGGATACTGGTATTATTGCAGAGGCCGCGACAAAGAGAATGGTCCTCACACGACGAAGCCACAGTGGTGGATGTTCACAAAGGATAAAGAATTGGCGATTAAAACAGCAAAATCACACATAGAATAAATTGCTGAGTGCAGCCAGTTGAAGACGCCTTGGTTCTATCTTGCATGGGGACCGTATATAGATTTTATCCTCATTCAACCATGGGCTACAATATCGCAAGCTGCACTCGTTAGTCTCGATATTTATCGTTTAATGCGACGTTTCAATTAATAATCATCAATAGTTTGGAATAAATAAAAGTAGTCCTATCTATTGCTCTACATATGTTTTCATAAGATATTGCCTTATATATTACTTATATTTTTCTAATATTGATCCCGAAAAAATACTGTGTTAAAAAATCATCAGTGATTTTTTCAACATACCCATAGCTACAAATCGATTGATGGCAGCTCATTTCTTATAGAGGGATTCCGTTCCCTACTATCTCATCTTCAGTCATGTCTTCACACACAAGTACAGTATCGTCATAATATTGTCCTACAGGAGCATATTATGAAACGGAATTCCCAGAAGATACTGATATATATCCTTCAGGAGGGCTATTACCTGAAGATTCCAATATGATGCCCCCGAGGGGTTAATGTATCCCCTTGAGGGGCATTATATGTATACCTTTATAAAAAATAAACCCCCCAAATTCTCATAAAAACAGAAAGGAGATGACACATGACTACTTATATTGTGCTTTTAAACTATACGCAACAAGGGATGCAGAAAATCAAGGAGAGTCCCGCCCGACTTGACGCGGCAAAAAAAGCATTTAAGGCCATGGGTGCGGAGTTGAAAGAATGGTACCTCGTCAGGGGGCAGTATGACGCGATAGTCATCGCTGAAGCACCTAACGACAAGATAGCCGCCAAGCTAGCGCTATCTATTGGTGCAAAAGGCGACATCCGTACCGAGACCCTTCGGGCCTTCACAGAAGACGAATATCGGGAAATAATAGCTGGTGTTAAAGTTGAAATCCTTTAAAAGGAGGGCTACTGATTATTGTGCATACTTGATTTGACATCCGTTCACTGTGTGGATAAAAAAGAATTTCCACAGAAAAGCCGCCTCATCTTCTGGTGGGGCGGCTTTTTGTTCACTGAATATTGCCGGTTTTATTTGGCTACTGTTGATCCGTAGAGAGCCGTGGATGTGCCCGTAAGTAGCCGTAACAAAAGCATCCGGCGATTTTGACGAACATCTATTCTTCCAATGTGTAATGATCACTTCTATCGAGACACTGAATACTCATGGGATGCCTATAATCGTGTATAAAGCCACCGAAAAAGTAGGTGGTAGTTTACTTGATCTCCGGTGCAGATGGTTTCTCTTCGGCCGCTTTAATTTTTTCACCCGCACCCTGGCGGGTCTGAACCAGTCAGGTCTTCACACCAAACTTCGGCAAAATAACTGCCTGAAGCAAAAACCAGACAACCATCACCACAATTATTAACAGCAGTTTATTCATGACACTATTCCTTACTTATATTTTAAGTCTTCCATCATTAAAATATAATCATCTCTATCCGAAAATCAAGGGCTATAGACGCCGCCGTCCCGTACATCAGTGAATCAGACCAGTTCCCGGCGGGCATGCCGGATAAGCTGGGCCAGAATGATTCAAAAAATCTATGAGGTCGATCAGCCCATCTTCCCAAAATGTCGGGGAACAATGTGGATATTAGCTTCATCGAATGTCCATTTTCCTTACTATCTGTTTGCTCCCCGCCAAATTCCTCACCATTAGGCCATTAAAAAAGGAAGATATTCTCATGCCAACCCCGGCCATTCTATCCCGATTTCTCTGTTTCAAAAAACGTGCGTCCGACTTTCCCGTACTTTTTTAATTAATAAACGGCAGTGATAAAATTGTGCATGATTTCTCTTGGTAATGATCACCGATACCCCATATTTTGTGGTCATTATTCCATATTCCATTGACGTATAAGAATGTTCTCCGTATACTACCCCCACGAAAACGACATTTCTTATCAATAATAATCGAATCGACACGGAGCGACGCACATGAAGCACATCCGCTGGGATGACATTCCTTACGAGCACGTCAACAAGCACTTCCGGCGCAAGCTCGCGTGGGACGGCAAGCTGATGATCGCCCTCACGGAAGTCGACAAGGGATATGTGGTGCCGCCACATGTCCACGAGAACGAACAGACCACGTGGGTGTTCAGCGGGAAGTGGCGTTTCCGCCTCGAGGGCCGGACCGTCGAAGTGGGCCCCTGCGAGATGATCTTCATCCCGGGCAATGCTGTGCACACGGCGGAAGCCATGGAAGCCCTGGTGGCCTACGACATTTTCACGCCGCCGCGGGAGGACTGGCTCGCGGGCAAGGACGCCTACCTGAGGGGCGACTCAGCCCGATAGGGCGGGCCATCTACGCTGGTGCCGCGGTCTATTGCAATCTCCATCTGAATTTGGACTTTGTCATTATTGGAACAAGAAAAGGAAAAAGACTATGGGATTTCTTTCTGTACTGATAAGTGCTGGCGCGGCGTTCCTATTTTACATGACCGGACACCCCACGCATATGATTCTTGCTATCGTCATGGCCTTTGGTAGTCTCTGGACATGGGGAGTTTTACGTAAGGAAGCCCCCGTTGCTCCGAATTGGATCAAATGGATAAACCTGGCATTCACCACCATCGGTATAGTCCTGCTGTTCATAGGGATAAGTAAGATATATAAATATTAGAACAAATCCATCCAGCATGTGATTTAAAGCCGCCTCTGATTTCAGGCCATGTGGATCAATCATTTCACACTGACCTTCAGGGAAAAAGAAGTTGTATTCATCTGATGCTCAAAATACCGGGAAAAGCGAAGTTCGTTAATTAATTGTTATGCGGGCTAAGGCAAAGAAAACACACGAGACAAGCGAGGATAGGAAAACATGGGCGAGCACACTGGCGGGGGAAAAATCGGCATGATAACCTCTTCTTGGCCTTTCGGAAAATTGACGATCCGGGCTGATGGAATCACGATAAGCATCGGTATTCGGGAGGTTCGATTTAGAAGAGAAGACATTAAATCGATATTGTTCAAAAAGGGATTGATCAATAAAAGATTTGTGTTTGTCCACGAAGATGACACAATAAAAAAGGTTATAGAGTTTTGGACATTTTCTCCTGGTGAAGTTTTGAGTGATCTTGAAGCACGAGGATATTCTGTCACTGAAAGCAAATAGATGGAATACGCCTGACCGGGCATCTTTCGGTCCTTAAACCTCAATTCTTACAACTGCCACTAAGCAGCTGTATATGCAACACTGAAATGACTCTAAAAGCAGAGTTTTCTATAAGAGTCTGCTGACAGCCTCCTCCATAATGAAGATGTGAAAAGGACGTATTGGGGAATATGATCATCGCCATATAATTTGAGGCTCTTTTCTGAGGGGAAGCCGGTGATACTTATGCTTTGGATATCCGATCATCATGGCGCCGAAGCTCGCATGGTTTTCCGGCAACGTCAATGCCTTGTGCATGGGGGGCCAGAACGTAGCGGCGGCGTTAAAGTACCCTGCCCAGCAGGCCCCAAGACCGAATGAAGGCGCAGCCAGTTCCAGATACGCGAGGGCAATGGTGGAGGCGGCCGGAACCATGCGGTTTTCCTTGGATGCATGAGCAACAATTACATGGGGCGCGTTCCGGCATACCGCATCTTTGCCTTTTTCCCATCTGGCCACTACCCGATGCATATGCAGAAAATTCGCGAAGTCAGGCTGATGAGTTACCATAAAACGCATCCAGTCAATGACAATGCCCGCCAGTTTTTGCACTTCCGTGCTTTCATGAATGACACACCATTGCACCGGCTGGCTGTTGTGGCCGGACGGCGCGCAGCGAGCAATTTCGATTAATCTCGTAATGAGTTCCTTATCTACCGGTTTGTCTTTATATGCCCGTATGGACCTTCTGGAACGCAGAAAGTGTTCAGCCTGTTCAGGAGACAGCAGCCATTCCCTGCGCACCGGTGGGCATTGCTCTGGAGTTATGGGCTTTAACGACAATGCACCATGGGGGCATACGGCCACACAATGGCCACATTCCACGCACAGATTTTCTGCATCATCTTCCGGGATAGGGAAAGATGCATCATTCTCCTGTTCAATAAGTCCCATTGGACATGTTTCCGCACATATGCCATCGCGTTTGCATTTCTCCCGATCAATCATTAAATAGCTCATAAATTTTCCCTTTGAGTTAGTTTATTACGAACATAGCGCCCTTAATTTACCCCTTTCACACAC
>DNUI01000095.1 GCA_003508565.1 Syntrophaceae bacterium | reverse complement strand
ATACCAATGTCGGGCGGCAATACAAAAAGGCAAATTATGATTCTCCAGGACTTCGGCCCTTCCGCTATCTGTTGTACACCTTCCTACGCGCTGAACCTCGCGGAGCAGGGCACAGCAATGGGTATTGATATGCGGTCGTTAACGCTCCGCGTCGGTATCTTCGGCGCCGAACCGTGGAGTGAAAAGATGCGTGACGAAATAGAAAGCAAGCTGAATCTTACGGCGCTGAATATCTACGGCTTATCAGAGATAATGGGCCCCGGAGTTGCTATGGAGTGCATAGAGGGCCGTCACGGCATGCATGTCTTTGAGGACCATTTTATCGTGGAGGTAATCCATCCGGAAACGGGCGAGTTGTTGCCCTACGGAGAGGAAGGAGAGCTGGTCTTCACAACCATCACGAAGGAAGCATTCCCCCTTATCCGGTTTCGGACCAGGGACATATCACGGTTGATTGCGGAACCCTGCCGATGCGGCAGAAGTCATATCAGGATGGACCGGGTGACGGGCAGGAGTGACGACATGCTGATTATCAGAGGCGTCAATGTCTTCCCGTCCCAGATCGAGGCCGTTCTTGTCGGGGTCACAGGGATTGAACCGCACTACCAGCTCATTGTGGACAGGGCCGGTACCATGGACACCCTCGAAGTGCAGGTAGAGGTAAGCGAAAAGATCTTTGCCAATGCAGACGAGGTCCGCTCCCTGCAGAATTTAGAAAAGCACCTCGTGAAAGACTTGAAAGATTATCTCGGCGTGAGTGCCAAGGTAAAACTGGTAGAGCCGAAGACATTGCAGCGTTTTGAAGGAAAGGCAAGCCGCGTAATCGATAAGCGAAAAATTTAAGCATCAAACCCCATAACCTGGATCCCTTGGAATTTATGAGGAGGACACATGAAGGTAGAACAGATATCAATATTCCTGGAGAATAAACCCGGAGCTCTGGAAAATGTGACACGGCTGCTGAAGGAAACGAACATTAACATCAGAACCCTCTCGCTCGCCGATACTTCCGATTTCGGAATTCTGCGCTTGATTGTGAATGACGTCCCTAAAACAATTAAGGTTCTGAATGACAACGGCCTGAGAGTGAGCAAAACAATCGTGGTCGCCGTGGAGGTTCCAGACCGTCCCGGCGGTCTCCATAGTATCCTGGAAGTGCTTGCAAAACATGGCATCAATGTTGAGTATCTGTACGCGTTTGTCGAAAAAAGCGGAGAGAATGCGGTAATTATTTTCCGCTTTGATGCTCCGGATAGCGCCATTGATGTCCTTATGAAAAATGGTTTTACTGTCATGCCCGGTGAGAAATTGTACTCTTTTTAAACAACAACGATCTTAAAAAGGCACGAAGCGGGGGCAAAGTAGGCGAACTTGTAAAACATAACAATTCGTAAAAAGGAGGTACTGTCATGAAGCTACAAACCCGTTCGCTGAACTCAATGGTAGAAGAACAATTGACCAAATGGAAAAGCGAGACCATGGAGAGGAAAGCGGTTAAGGCTAAGCCCGCACCGGTGATAACCATCTCCAGAGAACCTGGCAGCGGAGGCAGCGAGATCGCCAGAAAGCTCGCCCAGGATCTCAAAATGGATCTGGTTGGCGCTCAAATTATCCAGAAAATCGCGGAAAGTGCCGATATCAGCGCTAAACTTATTGAGTCCCTTGACGAAAAACAGATAACAAGACGGGATGACTGGATATCCTCTTTGATCGAAACCCGCCACCTGTGGGTAGATGACTATCTCCGCCATCTGACTAAGGTTATCGGGACTTTCGGAAAACAGGGCAACTTCATCATCGTCGGCAGAGGCGCTCAGTACATCCTGCCTCCCGAAGACACATTCAGGTTACGGTTTATTGCGGACATGGAAACAAAAATTCTGAATGTGATGCGTGATTTTGGGTCCTCCAGTGAAGATTCGGAAAAATATATCATAAAAACAGACTCAGACCGCCGCGCTTACTTACGGAAGTACTTCAATGCGGATGTGACGAATCCCTCGGATTATGACATGGTCATCAATACAGGGAAGCTTGGAATCGATGGGTCTGTGGAAGCGGTGAAGGCCGCCTTTGCCGCATGGAAGAGAAAGTACAACGCCGCTCCATAATGCGTATATTCTGGTATCGACACATTTTCAGGACGAAGAGGTGCTACCTCGTGATCACGCCCTCCTTTGCACAAGGGGGGCGTATTTTTGAATATCCTATGCGCAGGCTTTTCCCGCTCATGGTGTAATTGTCAAAACGCCTTTTGAAATTCACGATCTCTAAATACGGTCGTCACCATGTGATCAACCATCCGGTAGGCTCTGTTCTCGAGTTCCGTCACATTTTCAGTGGAAGCTGGCGGCATTTTCACCGTGTAATCCTTCTGGAATTTGGTCTCACCGTTCTTAAACAATAAAATCTGGAAATTGCATTCCTGGTCTGTCATCGATTTCAGCACGAGCTGAAATTCGGTAATCCCTCTGCCTGCCTGCGTGCGCGCCGGCGCCGGCGCCTGCCCGGGTCCCCACCAGTAGGGGTGATATCCATAAGACTGCTCCTGAACTTTTAGGCCAGCATGCTGAAAGGCCCTTTGAAAACAGTACCATAAGTACGATTCGAGGCGTTCCGTGGCTTCATAGGTCACCTTCTTATCCGCGCTGTGATACGCCCATGAAGTGGTGTTCGCTGCCTGGTTGATAAAATTACTCATGATTACCGTCTTACCCTTGCGGCCGATTTCCGACGATCTGAAACCCGGTTTGTAGGTGTCATGCTTTATGGTAATCTTCGTTCCCCCTGCCGCACATCCGATCATGAGCAAGGCGCCCATGCAGCACACCAAATATACAATCGGTTTTAATCCCATTTTCATATGCTTCCTCCTACAATAAACATGGCTATTGCCAAAACTTTCTTT
>DNUI01000265.1 GCA_003508565.1 Syntrophaceae bacterium | reverse complement strand
TGCATAGACCGCTTGCCCCGACCTAAATGGGTGAAGGCGGCGGACATGTTGATGCCCGTAATGAAGGGGGGGATGTAGGCGACAACATCGGGCCGTGAGCGGGAGACGACCCTGAGAACGACAGCCCCCATATCCGCGAGGATCATTGTTGCATAAGGACCGGGGAGAAGGGTTGTAAAATCAAGGATTTTCAATCCGTAAAGTGGACCTGACATAGAGCTCTCCTTTACAAAATCAACGGTTATGGTTCCCCCTAATCCTCATGGAACAGAATTTCCGGCGCGGGAAAATATTCGGGGTATGAATAACTCCGTGACGGGGTTCTTGCACAGCGTTTGTACATCACAAAGGTGCATTGCCCGTGTATAGGCCGAAAAGAAACAATCTGTCGAAAAATCTGCCCCCTCCAAGGGCACGTGAAACCCCGCCCTGAAGGCGGGGAGCTTCACGATACCGCGTGCATGCGATGGCTTTAAAATTTGAAAAACTTTTGGATAAGCTGCGCTTTCATCAGATCTCCTTCAACTTTAAGCTTTCCCGACATAAAGGCCTGCATGGAATTTAATTTTCCTCCAATCATGTCAAGAAAATCAGCTGCATCCATCTTTATGGTGCTGGTTGGATTTGCATGGGTGCCGGGTTCCACCTTGCAAATTCCACTCTTGATTTCCGCATACCAGTCATCCCCTCCTTCTCCCGATAAGCTGAATTGAAAGGTGACGTCTACACCAGACGCCGCATCTGCGTTAAACACGTGAGGCATTTTTTCGAAGACAGCCTTCACACCAGAAAGTTCTTTGTTTTCATCCTTCACAATCATATCCTCCTCTTTCGTTTTAAAGTATGGGAGAATATCTCCCATGAAATCATTGATATGTGCGTATTCCCGTGCGTCTTCCATGCGCGAGATTTTCTCCCAGTGTGCCGCAACATCTTCCACGCTGGGTATTTGTTTGCCATCACCGATCCTGGCGCCCTTTCCTGTGCGAACGGCGGCACGATTATAGAAACCCATGCCGGCATTGTAAATTGTTCCGCTCACGGGACATTCTTTCGCGCATAGATAGAGAACCAAGGGGGCGATAAACTCCGGCTTCATGTTTTCCTGCAGTTCGGGGGGCAAAATATCGGATGTGAGTCGTGTGGCAGCCAATGGCGCCACGGTGTTGACTTTAATGTTATACTTTTCTCCTTCCAGCTTCAGGGAATTCATCAGACCCACAAGACCCATCTTGGCGGCGCCATAGTTGGTCTGGCCGAAGTTGCCGTANNAAGCCGATCACGCCGAACTTGGTGGCCGCGTAGTTGGTCTGGCCGAAGTTGCCGTAGAGACCGGCCGCGGATGTGGTCATAACAATACGCCCGTATCCGTTCTCCCGCATAACCCTGAACGCAGGCTGGGTAACATGATAAGCACCGTTGAGATGCACATCGATCACCTTCCGCCAGTTGTCCGGCTCCATCTTTGCAAAGCTCTTGTCCTGCAAAATCCCGGCATTGTTGATTAGAATATCTACCCTGCCGAAGGCAGTGAGCGCCGACCTTACAATATTTTCTCCTCCTTCAGGTGTGGCGACACTGTCGAAACTATTCACCGCTTCACCGCCCATCTTCTTGATCTCTTCTACTACCCTGTCCGCGGGACTTTGTGAACCTTCGCCGGATCCATCCCTGGTCCCACCGAAATCGTTTACGACAACCTTCGCTCCACGCCTGGCGAGTTCAATGGCATACACCCTCCCCAGTCCGCCGCCGGCTCCTGTTACAATCGCGACCTCTCCATCGAAACGAATTTCTTCCTTCGGGAGTTCACCATATTCGAAGATGCCCCTGTCGATCACAATATCTCCCGTGTTTGCATTCACTGTGTGCCATAAAGCTTTGCCCTCTTTGGTTTTCCAGATACGTGTTTTTATAGGCTCGCCGGGATAGAGCGGTTGTGCAAAACGGCAGGCAAAGCGTCGCACCTTTTCCGGTTGTCCCGGCGTGAGGCACGCCGTCAGGGCTCGGCAGGCGAAGCCATAGGTACAGAGTCCGTGCATGATCGGCTTTTCAAAGCCGGACATCTTTGCAAATTCAGCATCAACGTGGAGATCAAATGTATCACCGGAGAGTCTGTAGATGAGAGGCTGATCCGGCGTCGGAATCGCGTCGACAACAAAATCAGGTTCCCGGCGCGGGAATTCCAGGATCTGCTTGGGAGAGTTTTTCCCTCCGAAGCCTCCGTCCAGGCGGCTGAAAAGGGTAATAATGCTGGTAAAGAGTTTTTTACCATTACTGTGAAATGTTTCGCTTTCCACAACAATGAGAGCTCCTTTTTCCCCCTTATCGTAGAAATCCTTGATTTTCCCTTCTGTGATCATGGTTCCTGAGGGCGGGATGGGATTATGCAAGACAAGATCCTGCTCACCGTGGAGGATACCGGCAACATTAACATTACATACAGCCGTTATCTCCCCAAACAGATCAAATATCATGGCAATTGCAAAACTGGGAATTACTTTAAGCTTTTTTTCGTACGTATAGTCAAGTTCGTTGAATCCGGCCCCTACGCCGAGGGCGTAGAGTACCGCGTCTTTCCAGGTGTATTCCTTTGTCAACGGACCTATCTTTTTGCCGATCGCCTCCGTGTTGAGTGCCATTTTCAATCTCCCTTAATGTCCATATTTTGGGTTGTGTTTCCATTGTGTTGCAGCAAGGATGTGATGATCCAAGGGTTCAAGGGTTCCGGTAACAAGGAAAAACTAAGAGCCTTATCCTTAACTTTACCCTGCATCCTAATCCATTATATTCTGATGATGTCTGCACGCATTGTGTAAAT
>DNUI01000241.1:2812-7145 GCA_003508565.1 Syntrophaceae bacterium | reverse complement strand
CTGGAAAATTTTTTGCTGTGCCGCCAGATATAGATATTCATCATATTACCTCTCGTTGACGGGTATCTCAAGTTTCAGAAGCGGCGCATGTTGCTGTGCGCCATAGATATCTGTGTCGCCGACGGCACCGGACACAATGGGGCGAATCATGGTAATTTTTATCGCCCAGGCCGGATCAAAATGGACGATCTTCACTATCTTATCGTGCGAAATGCCATAAATACCGGCAATGAGTTCTTTGGTAAAGAAATGTGTTTCCTTGACACGCAAATAATCCTCTTGCTTTTTAAACATAATATCCAACGTAAGTTCATATGGTCCGGAATTTTTGCTGCGTACTACCGCTGCGATGTCTGTAATAGGGACTCTTGTCATGAGCGTACCTCACGTATAGCTATGGGAAAGAGGGATGCGGGGTCTTCAACTGACATGAGATGGTACACATTGAACTCATACACCTCACCGCAGGCAACATCGGATGGGCTGTAAAGAAGCGCCAAATTACCTGCAGTCGAGATTCTTCCCGGGTAACCATAATGAAGCAGAGCGCTGCGCACATGCGCACAAATGGCATCAGATTGATCTTGGTTGCGGCTGATGGCTTCAATCACTATCCCGACTTCGTGGCCTATACATTGTTTTTCCGGTTCAAGCGGTCCCATTACCCCGTTTTTGCCATAGATATGAAAAAGGATTTTTCCACTGTCACCGACCTCTTCCATGACCTGTTTCCTTATGTCAATGAGAACTGAATCGATGGTGCTGATTAGTATTGGATCTCTGATACCTCCAATAGAAATTGTCCGAAATCCGACTGATTTGACCCCTTCCAGTTTCACTGTATAGGGGAAAACGGGATTGAAGCGTGTTCCTGATACTCGCACACGCCCTCCTTCAACGCTCTCAAAAATGGTCTTTGAAAGGTCGAGAATACCACCCGGACCGGGGAGAACATAAGGATCGGACTTTTCATACATGGTATGGGCTGCCGTAGACATGCGGGTAAAGTGCCTCTCGTCATTGAGCGATTCAAGTTCAAAGTAACTTTCGTAGAGGGAACCAATTGCACAATCACGTCCGCTTCCCGGCGATGCCGCGATGGCAGCACATTCGAGGATTTTTCCCATATGCAGGGCAAGTCCGGGGCTGAAACCTTGTAGCAATGCCGGTGCGGCAAACGGCACCGGATCATAGCATCGGCCGCAAAGAACGACTTGACAGTTTTCCTTTAGTGCCCGGATAACGGGCTCACTACCCATCTGGGCAACAATCCGAACACTCTCTTTTACATCGTCCGGAGATATTTCAGGTGCTGGATAAAGGGGCTGGATCCTTCCCTGATGGAGTGCGCACAGTACATCATCCTTGGAAACGTCGGCATAGACAACTGCCATGCGAAATGAAAGTCCCTGCTCGGCGGCAATTTCAGTGATTATTGTTTCTGCCCATTCAACGTGTGGGCGGGCACCACAGCCTCCGGCGGATCCGATTATGCATGGCAGGGAATGTTCTACAGCAGCCTTCAGAATAATGGTGAGATCACGTTTTACGGCTTGTCGTGAGGTGAATGATTTACCTGATCCCAAATAGAAGGGGCCCGGATCTGTGCTGCCCGCATCGACGGCAATCAGATGGGGATTTTTCTCCATACCTCTGCGAAATGATTCTTCCGGGAAGCCGTAACCAAGGATTGCCGTGGGCGAAAGGACTTTGAATACGTTCTTACTCATGTTTTATAGAACCAATACGTTCAATGTAAAATTCAGAATCATGCCTTCCCCTTTGTTACACAGTGCGCAGTGCATCGACGATATGCATGCGCGAGGCCCGCAAAGCAGGCAGGACACCACCGACAAATCCCATCATGAGAGCAAATAACATGGCTTTATAGATGATATCAAAAGTGAGCGTGAACGTAAATGCGAGCTCTGAGAAAGTTTGGAAGTTCATCGTCGATATAGTAATGAACTGCATGAAGGCAGCAAAAAAAAGCCCTGCACACCCGCCGATAAATCCAAGGATGAGTGATTCCATAAGAAAAGCCAATAAAATACTTCTTCTCCTGTAGCCAAGAGCTCTCAGTGTTCCGATTTCACCTGTACGGCTCGCTACCGCCGCGTACATGGTGATCATTGCGCCGATCATGGCGCCTAATGAGAAAATGATCGTCAATGACCATCCAAAGATGCGAAGGAATTTTGCCATCATTTCGGACTGGTCTCTGTAATATTTGGTTTCCCGCCGTGCCTCCAGAGAGAGCCGCGGATCGCTTTCGATACGTGTTCTTATTGTATCAAATTCCCGGGAATTGCGTAATTTAAAAATAACGGATGAATATACGGGTCTGCGGAATGCCTGCATGAGCTGATCCGCGTCTCCCCATATTTCGGAACTGAATCCGGTAGCGCCCGCATCAAAAATCCCGACCACGCGCCAGTCCCTTAATCCGCAGCATATGGTTTCGTTCACTCCCGTGCCCTTAAAACCCTTGTGGATACTCTTCCCAACGATTATTTCCAGTGAGCCAAACCTTGGAAGGCGTCCTTCGATAAGTTTTACCTGCGGCCGGAGAGCGAGGGAATGGGGTCCGATACCCCTCATTACCACATTTGATGGATTACTATTCTCACGCTTGGGAAGACTGATGAGAACGACAATCTCTTTGGCCAGTAATATCTGACCGTCCGCGCCGATTGCTATCTCAGGCGCTGTTTCCACAATAGAGGCCTTCTCCCTTTCAACACCGCTCTGGACCTCGGCGGATGAACCTTTTCGGATTACAACGACATTATCGTAAGATCCTGTCTCCACCAGTGTCTTCTGCAGTCCTTCCGCGAGCATGAGAATGGCGGCAAAGACAAACACGACAAGAGCCATACCGCCCGATGTGAGAATTGTGGTGAGACGCCTTGTACGCAGGTTACGGATGCTGTATGAAAACGGGATCGCCATTTATACAACCCTCCTGAGTCCATCGGCAATGCGAATCTTCACGGCTCTGTAAGTGGGAATTACTGCGGCAATGAGTCCGACAGCGGTTGCGGCGACACAATCATGGAGAAGCGTTTTCGGTTCGACATAGAATATGGGAAAATATGTAGACAGGCTTTCGCTGAATATCTTTGCGGCAGGAAATGTCAACGCAATCCCGAGGACACACCCTATTGTCGTAATGACAAAGGATTCACCAAATATTATTGCTGCGAGATGCCGGCCGCCGAATCCAAGGGTCTTCAGGACTGCGTATTCTCCAATCCTCTCCCTGGTAGTCATGACCATGGTGTTGGCGACAACGGCGAGTATGATGATGATCACAAAAAGTGAGACTGCCTGAATGACTGTTAAAATCGCCTCCGTCATGGCAATGAAGGTGAGAACAAATGCCTTTTCCGTTTCCGTGAGTGTTTCTGCCAGAGAGTTTTTAAATAATCTGTCGATGGATATGGCTGTTTCGGAAGCCAGGTCCGGATGCGTCACGCCGATTACATAAAAGCCAACCTGGTCGGCACGTCGGGGGACCGTCTTTTTCACTGTTTCGTTGAGATAGTCCCAGTGAAACATGAACTGGGTCTCATCCGTGGTCTTATCTTTTCCCCGATAGATACCGCGTAAGACAAAGTCCCAGTTGCCCGGATAAATAGTACCCTTCAGTGTTACCGTCGTGCCGATCTTCCATCCGTATTTTTCTACCAGTTTGCGTCCAGCGATAAAACCTTTGCGGTCTCGTAAAAAAGCGTCGGTCTCGGCACGTGAAAGCATAAATTCAGGATAGAGTTCCAGATAACTTTTGGGTTCAATGGCAAAGTTGGCGAAAAAGTTTTTTTCATCGATATAGATGCCGCCAAACCAGTTCCCATAGGAAACGATGCTCACCCCGCTTACCTGCCGGATTTTATCCTTGTAATTGAGTGGTAATGGGAAGATAAGGGATATGGCGTTTCTGGTCACAAGGCGACCCGCTGAAGACGCTTCCACGCCTGCGTACCATGCACTGATCATGGTGCGCAGCATGCCAAACGCAAGAATCGCAATGGCGATACCAAGGATGGTGAGTCCGGTTCTCAGTTTATGGCGGAAAGTGTTCCTAAAGAGGAGTTTGAGAAACAACATCGCTCAACACCCCTTTTTCCAAATGGCGGATGACTCTCGCTCTTTTGGCAGCGCGGGGGTCATGGGTGACCATGATGATGGTTTTACCGAATTCCTTGTTAAGATATCCCATCAAATTGAGGACATCATCCGCTGAGTTCCGATCCAGGTCTCCTGTCGGTTCATCAGCTACGAGGATTGTCGGATCCGTCACTACCGCGCGGGCGATGGCGACGCGTTGCTG
>DNUI01000241.1:0-2697 GCA_003508565.1 Syntrophaceae bacterium | reverse complement strand
ACATGGGTAGCACGCCAATCGGCAAGATCCGTTTCCGACAGCGAAGCAATATCCACCCCGGCGACTTGGATGGTGCCGTTGTCCGGCTTATCGATACCGGCGATCAGGTTGAGGAGGGTGCTCTTTCCCGAACCGGAAGGCCCCATGAGCGCGAGAAATTCACCCCTATCAATACGGAAATTAATATCCTTAAGGACATGTAAAACATAATGATCGCGGCGATAGGATTTGCTGACGTTGGTGATTTCAACGACCGGTGAAGTGTCTTCCATTATTTTTCCGCAATCTTAATCTTAGAACCGGTTTTTAATGTATCGAGGGGCTTTACGACAACCGTATCTCCGGCCTTCAGTCCACTCAGAATTTCAATCATGTTTCCGAACTCTTCTCCGATTTGTACGGCTGTTTCCACTGCCTTATCTCCTGCTACAACAAAAGCCACATTCTTTCCATGGCGGCTGACCAAGGCGCTTCTGGTCAGAGCGGTGCGGGATTTCATTTCTTCCTGTTTCACAGGGCGGGAGAGAAAGGCGACCTTGGCGCTCATCTCCGGAAGAATACGGGCATCCTTATCGGCAAAACCGACTTTTACCATAATCGATGCCTTGGTTCTATCCGCTGTGGGCACGATTGTTTTGACAATTCCATTGAAACGTGATTCAGGAAGCGCATCAAGCTGGATCAGGCATGGTTGATGTAACTGTATAAGGGAGAGATTGGATTCGGAAACATCCGCTTCGACTTCCAGAGAACTCATGTCGGCGATGGTGACCACGGCGGCCTTGGCGTTTGCAGCGGCTCCAAGAGGGGTCACAATATCACCGATATCGGCGTTCTTGGTGAGAACAACTGCGTCGAAAGGCGCCTTGATAAGGGCGTATTCCTCGTTAACGCTGGCTGCTTTCAGCGCCGCCGCGCTTGCTTTAATGGCTGCTTCCGCTGAATCAATAGACGCTTTCGCCCTGTTTAAGCGGATTTCAGAATTGTCATACTCGACGTGCGATATGGAACCATTTACAATCAATCGTTTGTTTCTCTCGAATGCAAGCGTTGCTTCCTTATGCTCAGCTCTGGTCTGTTCAAGATTCGCATGTGCCGTGTTAAGGTGGGCCTTCGCTTGTTCTCGGGCTGCCACGGCATCTTCATTCTCCAAACGCGCAATAATCTGTCCTTTTTTTACACGACTACCTTCGGATACCAGGAGTGAGTCGAGTCTTCCCGTGATCTTGGAAGCTACCGCGGCTTTACGCTGGGCCACCACATACCCGCTTGCATTTAAGAGGGTAAATGTCTGGGAAGGATAGATTTGCGAAACACTGACGACCTCAACGGAAACAGCAGGAGTTAATATGCCCATGCTATAGAGGATACCTGTTATGACTATAATACTGCACACTGCGACAATATACTTGAGACGTTTGCGCCATAAGGGCAGTCCGGTCTTCAGTGATTTGTCTATCTTCAATTTTGATAGGTCTTCAGTGCCCATTCATTGTAGCCTTCCATTTTCCCTTTTTTTGGGGACTGCCGTTCACTATGACGACATTCATGTTCTATTTTATTAACCCCCTCTCGTGGGCGATGCGCATATACGTTTCCACCACGTTGGCAGGGGGCGTATAGCACTCATTTTCTTCTTTGCGGACGATATCAATGGCCTGGCCGCTACAGGTAGGAACGCAGAGACCGCAGCCGATACAGCGGTCAAGATCGACTTCAGCAACCTCCTCAGACATTTGTATGGCGCCCATTTGACACCGTTCCACACAGATCTCGCAGCCGATGCAATCTTCCTTTCGAATCCTGACATAATAATTGGAATGTACAAGGGTGGAGGGACGGGGAAGCCGTTTGAGACTCTTCAATATCTGGCAGCAATCTCCACAGCAAAGGCAAATATTTGAGATTTTTTGAGCATTGGTTGGTTGGAGCACAAGGGCTTCTTTTTCTGCCTTTTCCAATATTTGCATGGCTTCTTCGCGACTGATCGAACGCCCAAGACCGTTGTTCTCATAAAAATAAGCGGCATTGGAAAACACAAGACAGGCTTCAGCCAGCTTACCGCAGCCTTCTCCGATCATGGAATGTTCTCTCCTGCATATGCACGGCGCCACAACAATCTTGCTTTGCTGTTCAATTAATTTACGGGCCTGTTCGTAGGGCATTACCGTTCCCTGACCTTCCAGACTCGCCCCTATAGGGATGGTTCTCAATTGGTGGGTCTTCAGCTTGGCTGCGCTCTCGAGCAGATAAGGAATGTATTCATTCATATCCCTGATCAGATCTTTATCAAGGTCATTGACATGAAACTCCCAGATTCCAATGACGTACTGGATTGCCATATAACGGTGTCCCTCCGGCAGATCGGCGCGATATATCAGCCCCTTCCGTGACATCTGATACAGTTTTTCCGCGAGTTCATCAGGCGGCAGGTTGGCTCTTTTTGCGATTCTCTCTACCGGTTCCTGCATTATTCTTAGACAACATGCAAGAGTTGCTTCTTCTTCTGTAAACAGTCTTCTTAATATCCGCATCTCGACGCCGCTTTCCGTCCGGGGGTAGCCACCGGGAAGATTATCCAAATGCGTGGCTAATTGTTCATATATATCTTGCGTCATATCAAGCATCTCATTGTTTGATGTTGTTTCTGTGAATGCAAAACCTGCCCGTTACCCGGTACCGATAATGCACTTCTTT
>DNUI01000085.1 GCA_003508565.1 Syntrophaceae bacterium | reverse complement strand
CATTGGGCAGTTCCATGGTCTGATATCATGATGGTTGTTTTTGTTATGTTTGCAGTGTTGTTTATTTATTCACAGTCAAAACGTGACATCGCTGATGCGTTCAAGGCTCCCAATGTAACGAAGGTTGATATTCAAAAGCAAGAAGTCATACATGAAATTTCACCTGAACACCTCAATGAGATGAGCCAGCGTCTTATAAAAGATTCAAATCCTGACAATATATCCGTTGCCATTGAGAAAAATCTTTCGATAAAAGTCAGTGCCCGCGATTCTCTGTTTTTCGATCTGGGAAAAGCAGAAATAAAACCGGAAGCAGTCACATTCTTGAGAAACTTTGCCGAAGTTGTAAGAAAAACGAAAACCAATATCCGGATTGAGGGACATACCGACTCATTCCCGATATATTCCTCTGTTTTTCCCACTAACTGGGAACTTTCGGCAATAAGGGCAGTAACTATTGCAAGATTTCTCATAGAAGATACAGGCATAGAGCCCGAAAGATTTACAGTAGTCGGTCATTCCTTGTATAAGCCGGCTCTCCCAAACACTAGCCTTGAGAATAAAGCAAAAAACAGAAGGGTCGAAATATTTATTAATAAAGAATGACTTATATATAACAGGGGATGTCATTATGATAAGGATGAATTTGCTTGGCGTTGGGATTTGTACAATAATTTTCATAGGCTGTTTTTTCTATGGAGAGGGGGGAATGGTATTTTATTTCAACCTTATAAGCTTTCTGGTGGTTTCATCCGGAACAATTGGAGTCGCTTTTCTCAGCTATCCTTATGAAAGACTAAAGAATGCGTATAAGGTTGCCTTAAATTCATACAAAAAAGACATTGTGAATTCACCGGATCAAATCGTTAATATCCTCCTTGATATCTCTGTCAGATCAAGGTCTGATGGAGTGTTGTCACTGGAAAAAGTAGAGAAGACTACAACGATAACGTTTTTGAAAAATGCTCTCGGGTTGCTTGTTGACGGCTATAGTGAAGATGAAATTCGAAGTATCCTTCACAACGAAATGTACTATTTTAAAACAAGACGGCAGCATTCGGAACGAGTATTCAGGACGACGGCATTGGTAGCCCCGGCGTTCGGCGTGGCGGGCAGTATCATAGGTCTTATAGGAATGCTGTATGGCGTGGGTGATACGGGAATAATTCTCAAGACTATTCCTATCGCATTGACATCAACACTGTACGGCATAGTTTTGAGTTATTATGTGTTGGTCCCCATTGCGGAGAACATATATTCAAAAACACAAAAAGAACTTTTCATGCAGAGTATTATGACAGACGGCATAATTGAAATCGGGAAAGAGCAGAACCTTTATAAATTGGAAAAAAGGCTCTCATCCTTCCTTACTCCATCTGCAAGGGAAGGCAAACAAGAAAGTTTGCAGGAATTACGCAAGAGATATATCAGGATGAAAACTGAGCAGAAAGAGGAACGTGTTGAAGTGATATCCTCTCATGTTCAGTGCGCCCGCTGATTTCAAAATCAGACAAAATTTTTACATATAGCATCTCATCTTGCATGTTTGATCGATGCAACCTGTTCTTCGAGCGTGAATGCCAATGCGTGCGCCTCGGCCAGATCGGGAATACCCAGCCGACCGCCATATTCCCGACAGGAAAGGGAAGCCACTGCTACTGAAAATTTCACCGCTGCGGGAAGATCGTAACCAAGGCTTACTGCCATGCTGAAGGCCGCATGAAAATTATCTCCCGCGCCGGTAGTATCTTTGATAGTCACTGTGGGAGCCTGAACGTGGAGAAGTTGATCATTGTAAACATAATATGCGCCTTCTGCACCATGTGTCACCACGAGACATCCATTGATCATTTCTGCCAGATGAAATATCTGTTGGTCAAAAGAGATACCGGAAAGATTCAATTCCCTCGTCTGCAAAAATTCAAAATTGGGAATGAAATAATCAGCCACTGCCATCATATGAGGCATATCCTTGTGCCATCTTTCGCAATCATATACTATGCTGGTGCCGTCACCGACTACATTTTTCATATCCTTCGCGAGGTATGTTACTTCGGGATCAAGCAGAATCACCTTTACGGAATTAATGAGCATCTGTAAGTTCCGATCCAGCTTCAATTCAGGCAGGGTGCTGCGTTCATACATGATGGTTCTTTTGCCGCTTTCACGGGTGATGAAGATATATGCCACAGGTGTTGCGCAGTCTCTCACGATCTTCACATATCTCGTCTCCACGTGAAAGTCTTGTAAACGTTTCAGACAAAATTTGCCTTCATCATCATTCCCCAGATGTCCATAATATGCCGCCTTCCCCCCGAGCCTGGCAATGCAACAGGAAGCAGTGCCACCCTGCCCTCCCCCCTCCTTCATCCTGTACAAGAGCGGGACTTTGGTATCTTCACGGGGGAATTGTTCAACAACGGAAATAATATCTACGCAGCTTCGGCCAATAACCAATATGTCGATTTTTTCCATAAACCAATCCTTCAATCTTTGCTGTAAATGGTATCCTTGAACCTTACAACCATTTGTAAAAAGTCAATCCAATGAAAAAAGATTAGTGTAAAACGTAACAATTATATAGTATACGTACAACGTAAATTATTTTAAAAATTACAATGCTACATGACAGGTTCGTACATGGGACTCCTAAATCTGCTAATCAATGATCCTTTGACATTTATCCTTCTTGCCATACCTCTTTTGTACTCTATCATCATTCATGAACTGGCTCATGGCTGGGTTGCGTATCAGATGGGTGATCCTACGGCTAAATCGCTCGGCAGGTTAAGTCTGAGTCCTTTAAAGCACCTCGATCCTATTGGTACACTCATGCTTTTCATCTTCGGTTTTGGCTGGGCAAAGCCGGTGCCGGTAAACTTCGGTAACCTCCATGATACCCGCAAGGGGCTTATATTCGTATCCTCGGCGGGAATCATCGCAAATATGATTTTTGCCTTCGTTGCGTTCCTCCTTTTTCGTCTTTTATCACCAGCGCCCGGCAGTGTTCCGGCAACCTTTCTCTATTATCTGGCACAGATAAATATTATCCTCGCCGCATTTAACTTGATTCCGATCCCCCCTCTTGACGGATCAAAAATCCTCATGGGTTTCATGTCGGAAAGGTTTCAATATTATCTCTCACGCCTTGAGCCTTATGGGTTATTCATCATTATCGGCCTGCTGTATCTTGGCGCGCTAAACCCCCTGATCGCATTTTTCCGGTGGATAATTTTATCTCTCATCGGTCTTTTATTGCCATAACAAACTGGGCATTTGTACATCCTGCCACTCTTTACTCATACCTTTTAAGATATTCTCGACAGTGGGGGCAGAATATTCTGTTGGTTGAATCACAATATGAATCTTCGGCGTGGCATAATGGGCAGTGAAAGATACTGCGGCGGGAACATGGCTCAGGGTTGGGGAGGTTACCGCGGCAGAACGGACAGGCTGTCGTTTCTTTCCTGATGATTTCTTCTCCGCAGAAAGGGCATTTTCTCATAATTTTGTTTCATTGCTTTAACTAACCCTCTACCTTGATGGGAGACGGCCAGGGTGAGGATGACTTCATGAATTCTTTTTTTGATGAACTATACCACATTTGTCGATGAATTGATATGTGAGTCTGGGATAACCATGAAAAACCAGAGTGGGTTCTGGGGAGAGACCACCATTTTCTTGATGACCTCGGGGTGTTTATCGGTTTAAGCTCCATCCTCATGTGCACCTTCAATTATCCTGTGGAGATCATGCGGAAGGTATCGGAGGTTCCACTGTTTGCAGACAGAAAGGATTGATTGTTACCTCCCACAATCCCTCCCACCAGAGGGGAAAGTTTCTTGTGGCGGATGATTTAGGAATGTAAATTTAGGAAGGGAATTTTAAACTGCATTCCATTCACAGGTGGCCATGGGCTGGAAACCCCTACCCTGCATGATGATATCGAGGTGGATAAGGCTGATGGCAGATATGTCAAGATCACGGATGATCAAATCACTCATGCGGGTCAATGTAATCAAATACCGTTTACACTTGTCACAGGCAAAGGCGCATTCTTTGTCCTTATTCTCTACAAAGAAATGGGAACAATGGAGCCAGCGCTCGGCAATTTTTTCTTTTATCATTGCTATGGTGGGGAACGTTCCGCAAACAGGACAGTAACCCTTTTCCCAGTTACCCCATTTCCATTCTATATGCCGTGATCTTTTTTCGAGGACTATCCTCGTTATGGTTTTCAATAATAAGGCAACGGCTGCCGCATTAATATTGAATTCCGAATTATCATTTGTTCATAAAGCGCTGTGTATGATTGACTGAATACTGACGTGTGCGGATAATTTTTACAATGGGTCCTCTACGCCTTTCTTTTTCTGATAGCGCCTGTAAAAAGTGATATCAGGGACACCAATACAATCAAGGCAATCCCAAGGACAAACGTGGCGGAAATTTTGCCCCGGATCAAATCCAGGAGGGAGCTGGAGAAGACGATAAAGGCAATGCAGGCCGGAAGCATGCAGATAAAGGTCGCTACGGTGTAAGGCCAGAAGCCGATCTTCTTAAGCCCGAAGGCATAGTTCAGAAGGTTGAACGGAAACAGGGGAATGAGGCGGGTGAAGGCGACTACTTTCCATCCGTGCTTTTCCACTCCCTCGTCGAGACGGCGCCACCGTGGACTGCGGAGTTTTCCTTCGACCCATCCCCTGGCAACATAACGGGAAATGAGAAAGGTGATGCAGGCTCCGAGCGTTGCGCTGGTGATGGTGTAAACGACGCCCCAGAAGGGTCCGAAGAGAATTCCCCCGGCGATGGTAATGGGGAGCCCAGGCAGGAGCAAAGAAGGGGCCACGGCATAGATGAGCATATAGATGATGGGCGTCAGCATGCCATAGCTTGCAATCAATTGGCGGAGGGTTTCCTGATCGAGATAGCGGGTGGCCCCTGTCATGCGGACGGCGACAATGGCAGCGACAAGGAAAACAAGAATGGTCAGACGCCGCCCCACCCATCCTTTTTTCTTCTCTTCCGCAGCCGTATAGGTTCTTTCCCGTGAGGCAACATTGTCCGAGAACTTTTTGAAATAATTCTTGAGACGAAGCCGGTTAAGATAGGTGAAAGGCGCTCCAGATACTTTGCTTTTTCCCGCCAGGGCCGCTTCCGGTTCACAGAGGACATCGAGGATATGCACTACCGTTCCCTTCCCGCTGAAACGGCCAGCACAGCCGCAGCAGTAGGTAATGATCGGGCGGTCTCCCGCTTCCTTCCAGATACGATCCGACCACTGATCAGCCAGTTCAGGCGATAGGGAGTTCACACCGGCCCCGCTCCCACAGCACAGGGTTTGCTCCGCACAATGGTTCATTTCACGAGCCTAAACACCCGTTAGGCCAATCAGGCGGCGTACTGCTGAATCGTGGGAAATCTTCCTGCAGCAGTCGAGAACAATGCCGAGGGCGGGATCTTTTGTGCGGAGAAGTTCGTAAATCTCTTTCATTCTGTCAGGACGGGTACCCGAAAGGGCGCATCCAGGAAAAAAACGGTGTGGCAGCCTTCGGGAAGGCCTTACCAGGTGAATCGTTTCGACATTCCCCGCCTTTCGTAATCAAGGAGTACGGTGTGTTCGGGAAATGAACCGGCATCGCGTTCGACCGATTCCCGTCGTATTTCAAGAAGCATTTGTGAGGGATTTATGCCGAAAGGACAGACGTCATCACAGAGCCGGCACAGACTGCATTCAAAGGGCATGACCTGCCCTTCTTTCTTCTTGGGATCATAGCAATCGGCGATCTCCTTCGGAGTTCCGTATTTTTCGAGAAAATCGCATTCCTGCCTGCATAGGCCGCAGTCCTTGCATGTCTCAGATACATGCGCAATGATTTCTTGAAGAGGGCGGCGAATGGAGGGTTGCTTCATAGCAGACGATGAAGAAGTTTGTGATTCCAAAATATTTTTCTATAATGATTATTTTTTGCTCATCAAACACGCACAGCCGAGGGCTCCCACGATCTGAGGGTCTTCAGGAACGATGAGATTCTGGCCGATTTCCTGTGTGAGTATTTCATTGACACATGGATTTATGGCAACCCCGCCGAAGAAGGCGATATTGCCCTCATCATGCACACGCCTCAGCATTGCAGCCGAGCGCCGGCAGATCGTTTCGTGAATGCCGCGGGCAATTTCAGAACGGTCATGTCCCCGAGCCAGCATGGAGATGACCTCCGACTCGGCAAATACGGTGCACATGCTGTTGATCTTGACAGCCCGTTGCGCGGCCATCCCCGCCGCCATAAATTCTTTCATCCCGAAGCCAAGGGCCGTTGCCATGATCTCAAGAAATTTGCCTGTACCTGCGGCGCACTTGTCGTTCATTTCAAACCGTTCAATGTTCCCCTCTTCATTGAGGGAAATGGCCTTCGTGTCCTGCCCGCCGATATCCAGGATGGTACGGCAGTCCGGAAAAACTTTTCTGGCGCCGATGGCAAAAGCCTTGATTTCACTGATTACACGGCAATCTTAATAATTGCGGAACAGGTTTCTCCCATAGCCTGTGGCAGTTATGGTATCGTAGCGTACTCCATCGATAATTCTTCTGCAGATTTCCAGAGGATCGTACGAATTCGTTTCCTTCGAGTCAGAACAACCTCCCCGTTTTCCACGACAACGAGTTTGACCGTTCGTGACCCGATGTCAATGCCTGCAATGATCATAGTTACCTATTCGTATGAAAACAAAACTGTAATAAACCCCCATGTCCCGTGGGTGCGAGGAGAACATGAAAATCATCGATTCTATTAAGTCTCCCTTTTGTAAAGGGAGATTGAGAGGGCTTTTGTAGGAAAAATGAAAAAATCCCCCCGGCCCCCTTTAAAAAAGTGGGTGAGTAAATCAATTTTCATACTACCATCACAAACTGTCAAACAGCGCCTCCACCCGTGTGCGGATCTGCTCGATATCTCCTTCAGAATAATCGGTTTCGATCTTCAGATAAGGAAGACCATGTGTATTTTTTGCATGTTCCCTGATCTTGTGGGTTTCTACGTTGTAGGAGTGGCAGGCATGGAGAACCACTTCAATGATCGCATCCGGCTTAAATCGTTCAATAATCTTATCCAGTTCCTGCAAGCGGTGCGTATTCGGCGTCATACAGGAACATGGGAGTTTCAGATACCGTTCCGCGATGGCGGCGTAAGGATCATCTGTATCCTCCGCGATCTTTTCCATGAATGGTTTCATACCCGTGCAGGAGTCAATAACGACAACATTGCCGCCAAGTTCTTCAATAATCCGGAAGACCTTGTTGGCATCTCCCCCTACAGGACATCCGGTAACAAGCACCCTCGGTGAGTCTGCATTTCCAAAGACAACTTCATCCGCTGCTCTCTTCTCAAGTTTTTGAATTGTTTCTTCCAGCAATGGGGCTATATCGCTGAAATTCGCCGGTTGCGCCAGCCAGGTAATGTCATACATCTCGCTCCAGTTAATGACCGGGGGCTGGAGCTTCGCGAAATCGAATATCCGGTTCATCATGTCGTTTCTTTTATTGGAGTCTTTAATTGCCGCCTCCACATCTTCATCATGGATCTTTTTGTTAAAGGTATTTTCCAGGAACGTCTGCAGTTTCCTTATCATGGTCATCCAGTTGTCCTTGGCCTCCCGTTCATCGGGCAACTGCGGCAGGTCCATAACGAACATGGGCTTGATATGGGAAATGAGTTCGAACATTTTTTTCTTGCCATCGCATGTAGTCTCCGCAACAACGGCTTCAGAGAGGGCGTAAAACGGACAGTTATCGGTGATGATGAATCCGTAGCTTGACTTGATGAGGGGGCACAGGTTGGCAGGAAGCACCGCTTCCGCCGCGGCGATTGTTTTATCGGCAAAAGCACACAACACCGTCGGAACGGCATTCATTGCTTGAATAATTTCAATCGGGGCATACCCGCAATAGATGCCGACAGCGTTTTTTCCTTTTTCGCGCTGCGATTGAATATAGCTCAAAATCCTTTTTGCGTGCTGTCCATCAAAACCGTCATTGACAAGCGGTTCAATATTCTTGTGCATTCTCATGGCCTCCTTATATGAAGTGAATCCAAATAAACATGGCGGCCAATATATTATTTAATTGAATAAGTCAAATAGATATAATGAATAGTTACGGGGTTAGTATAACAAATATACATAGAACTGGCGTTGGTTCTTGGCGTTGTACACCCATGGGAGATAGGGAGATTTTCTGATAGAAAAACCGGGATGGGGAAATTGAATTTGACCTACATTTTTTGATTAAGGAAGGCAAAACGGATCAGGCCCCTCACGCACTCTTGCCTTTCCTGTCGTTCTTCCGCTCATAGTCTCTGATGGCTTCGAGTAATGCGGCAGTACCGGAAAGAACACAGTTTCCAGGGTGTCCGGGAACTCCCTCAAGGGCAAGAATAACATCGGCGTCGGTTATCCTTTTCGCTTCTTCTACGGTTTTGCCTTTGGCCAGCACGGTCGTCATGCTGCTGGTTGCAAGAGCGCCGGCGCAGCCGGAGGACAGGAATTTAATATCGGCGATTATGCCCGAAGTCACCTTAATCCATAATTTCATGTTATCACCGCAGGAGGGATCACAGATGTGAGCATACCCATCGGCATCAGCTATTTCACCGACATTCCGGGGATTTGTACAGTGGTCTATTACCAGTTCATTATAAAAAAGGACGGGGCCGTGAGGGAGTTCCTTGCCCAACTCCATTTCGGTCTCCTCGCGATCCTTTCTTTATATAGATCCATCCAGCTATCAGATTTATTCTTTGCGTATCTTTGTTTCATGGCACCACCTGCCGGACACATGTCCGTTTCTTAAGTTATTCTAATATATTCAGAATTTGTTATATTCTGAGGCATAGCCATTGATCATCTTTCAGGCTCGCGACTTTAGAAGAAGTAGAAGCATGTGTCAACCAAAAAAGTAAATGTAAAAAATTCTTGACATCAGTAATGTCGGTAACTATATTTCTCAATAGAAATATAGTTGAGGATAATATCTATGAAGCAATTCATTAAAGTCATGAAGGCACTTTCCGATCCAAATCGTGTGAAACTCCTAAAAATCCTGCAGCAAAAAGAGCTGTGCGTCTGTGAAATCCAGGCCGCTCTTGGGATCGCTCAGCCTACGGTGTCGAAACACTTGAAAATATTGGAACATGCGGGTCTCGTAAACCGTAGAAAAGAAGGATTGTGGGTCAATTACTATCTTGCTGACGGCACAAGCCCCTATGCGGCCACACTCATGGGAAACCTGAGATACTGGCTTTCCGATGATACGGAAGTAAGAGCGATCGTGAAAAAACTTTCGGAAATTACACGTGAGAAGATATGCAAAAAATCTTGAAGTTACCTTCCATATTTCTGATATTGAATATATATAGGAATCGCGTATGAAAGAATGGACTAAACTTGCACTGATCGTAGCGGTGTTCTCAGCGGCGTATTTCATCCCGTGGGATCATGCCGTCATTCGCCAATCCGGCCTCGAATCCTTCATGATGCTGCAGGAATATGCCCGGGAGCATGTCCTCACGTGTCTCATTCCCGCGTTTTTCATTGCCGGGGCCATCGCTGTCTTTGTCTCCCAGGCATCGGTCCTCAAGTATTTCGGCGCTAAGGCCAACAAGATTCTCTCCTATTCTGTGGCCTCTGTGTCCGGCACGGTTTTGGCCGTCTGTTCATGCACTGTTTTGCCTCTGTTTGCCGGAATCTATATGCGCGGGGCCGGCATCGGCCCGGCAACGGCATTTCTCTACTCCGGCCCGGCCATCAACGTCCTTGCCATCCTGCTGACTGCCAAGGTTCTCGGTTGGAAGCTCGGCCTCGCCCGCGCCGTGGGCGCTGTCGTCTTTGCAATTGTCGCAGGATTGCTGATGGCGGTTATCTATCGAAAAGATGATGCGAACCGGACGGAAGGGCAGATTTACATTCCCGAAGAGGGAGAAAAATCACGGGCCCTCTGGCAGGACGCGTCACTCATGCTGACCTTAATTCTAATTCTTGTCTTTGCCGCCTTCGCCAAACCAGCCGACGGAGATGCCTTTCTCTGGAAAACGATCTTTTCCATCAAATGGTATCTAACGGCGGCTCTACTGGGAGTGCTGGCCATCGTGCTTAAATTCTGGTTTGCAAAGGATGAACTGAGGGAATGGGTGGAGGCGACATGGGGCTTCACGAAACAGATATTCCCTTTGCTTCTTGGCGGCGTGCTGGTGGCCGGTTTTCTCCTTGGCCGTCCCGGTTATCCCGCTCTCATTCCCGAACAGATTATTGCATCCCTGGTCGGGGGGAATTCTCTCTGGGCAAATCTCTTTGCCTCGCTATCCGGTGCCCTCATGTATTTTGCCACCCTGACAGAGGTTCCCATCCTCCAGGGGCTCATCGGTTCCGGCATGGGTCAGGGGCCAGCCCTGGCATTGCTTCTCGCAGGTCCAGCTTTGTCGCTCCCCAGCATGATTACCATTGCGGGGATTATGGGCATCAGAAAAACCGCCGTTTACTGCATCATTGTTATTGCTTTGTCCACGGTCGCGGGAATGGGCTATGGCTGGCTGGTGGATTAAGGAAAAAATATGGCGTAAATATCAACCATAAAATTTATTAAGGAGGATGTCCTATGGAAATCAAGATATTAGGTCCCGGATGCGCAAAATGCCACCAGGTTGAAAAACTGGTTAAAGAGATACTTGCCGAAACGGGAACGGTTGCAGAGGTCGAACATGTGACGGATTTCAAGAAGATTGCCTCGTATGGTGTCTTCGGCACGCCCTCGGTTGTTGTGGACGGAAAGGTCAAATCCGTGGGGAAGATCCCTAGAAAAGAAGAAGTCAAAGCCTGGATTGGAAAATAAGAGGGGAGAATCTATATGTCGGATGGCATTATAAAACAGTTGTCGTTTCTGGATCGCTTCTTAACGTTGTGGATATTCCTGGCCATCGGCGCGGGAATCGCTATCGGTTATTTTCTTCCCGGAATATCAGATTTCATCATAGGCTTGCAGGTCGGTACTACATCCATTCCCATAGCTATCGGGCTGATTTTGATGATGTACCCTCCCCTTGCACGGGTGAAGTATGAGAAAATAGGGAAAGTTTTCAACAACAAACCATTGCTGACCGTATCCCTTGTGCAGAACTGGGTGATCGGCCCGGTGGTCATGTTTGTTCTGGCCGTCATCTTTTTGCAGAACTACCCGGAATATATGATCGGCGTCATTCTTGTGGGGCTCGCCCGGTGCATTGCCATGGTTATCGTCTGGAATGAACTTGCCGGTGGGGACAGGGAATTCGCCGTAGGCCTTGTAGCCCTCAACGCCATCGCCCAGGTTCTTTTTTACGCCGTCTATATCTATGTGTTCATCACCCTTGCCCTGAACTGGCTTGGACTTGCGAAAGACCTCAACATCAATGTCTCTATGGCGGAATCGGCCAAAACCGTTTTTATCTATCTCGGAATTCCCTTCCTTGCGGGCCTCATCACCCGCTATACCCTCATCTATGCCAAAGGCGAAGAATGGTTCGATACAGTATTCATGCCGAAGATAAGTCCCATTACGCTGATCGCGCTTCTGTTTACAATTGTCGTGATGTTCTCAAGCCAGGGAAACAAGATCATTGAATCGCCTCTTGATGTCCTGATCGTGGGCATACCCCTTACTCTGTATTTTGCGGTGATGTGGTTCATGACATTCTTTTTTGTGAGGAAGATGGGTGCAAATTACGCGCAGACTACTGCAGTATCATTCACTGCCGGGAGCAACGATTTTGAGCTGGCCATTGCCGTGGCCATTGCTATCTATGGCATAGACTCTGGCCAGGCTTTCGCGACGGTCATTGGGCCGCTGATTGAAGTCCCGGTCCTGATCATCCTGGTCAACGTGGCCCTTCTTTTTAAAAGGAAATTATTCCCGGCGGAAACGTGAGTTGTAACGCGGTGAAACAGCCCCTCGGTGAGGAGTGATATGGCCCACCATTCATTGAAATCCGGATATGCCGAGTTGACGGAGCGATTGAACCGCTTTCCCCAGGGTGTAACTCCGTCGGCACATCTCAAGAAAATTCTCAGCATCCTCTTCACGGAAAGAGAAGCTGCCCTTGTTTCTGTGCTGCCGATCAAACCTTTTACCGCTAAGAAAGCCGCTGCGATCTGGAAAATCCCCCTGGTAGATGCCCGAAAAACCCTGGATCGTCTTGCCGACAAGGCGCTTCTCCTCGATATGCAAGAGGAAGGAGAAATGATGTACGTCCTCCCGCCGCCCATGGCAGGGTTTTTTGAGTTCTCATTGATGCGAATTCGCGACGACATCAATCAGAAGGCGTTAAGCGAACTGTTTTACGAATACATTAACGTTGAAGAAGACTTCATCAAATCCCTCTTTACTGATGGAGAGACCCAGCTTGGACGTGTTTTCATCCACGAGCCGGCACTGAGTGCCGAGAACGCCCTTCATGTTCTCGACTACGAAAGGGCAAGCGAGGTGATTCGCACAGCCTCCCACCGGGGGATCGGTGTGTGTTACTGCCGTCACAAAATGATGCATGTCGGCCGGGCCTGCGACGCGCCCATGGACATCTGCATGACCTTTAACAATGCAGGCGCATCCCTGATCCGGCATGGATTTGCACGCGCCATTGACGTTTCCGAGGGACTTGATCTGCTAAGACAGGCCTATGAAAACAACCTCGTTCAATTTGGCGAAAACGTTCTGCAACGGGTCAACTTCATCTGCAATTGCTGCGGTTGTTGCTGTGAGGCCATGATCGCCGCCCGCCGTTTCGGCATGCTGCATCCGGTGCATACGACAAATTTTTTGCCCAAGGTCAATGATGATGAATGTACCGGTTGTGGCCGCTGTGTTAGGGTCTGTCCCGTAGAGGCTATAGGCCTCGCCTCGGCGAGTGATCCACACCTGCCAAAGCGGGAGAAGGCAAAATTGAATGAGGAAATATGCCTCGGCTGCGGCCTCTGTGTTCGTAAATGTCCGGCCGAGGCGATCCGGCTTGAATCCAGGCCGAAACGCGTGATCACACCACTCAATTCTACCCATCGGGCAGTTGTCATGGCTATAGAACGGGGAAAACTGCAAAATCTGATCTTCGACAACAGACTGCTTATGAGCCACCGGGCGATGGCGGCAATACTCGGCGTCATCCTGAAGTTGCCACCTATCAAGCAGGTGATGGCAAGCCGCCAGATGAAATCGCGATATCTGGAGACGCTAATCGAAAGATTAAAAAATTAAAGACAGGAGAATTTATGTTTGAAGTTACAGAAAATGCAAGCAGCATGATCAAGAACTTTTTGGAAAAACAGAAAGAACCACTTTCAATCAGGATACTCTTGCAGGCTGGTTGAGGCGGGCCCACTCTGGGCATGGCTCTGGACGAGCCACAGGAAAAAGATCTGGTATTCACGGATAGAGACATCCATTATCTTATTGACAAGTCTTTGTTCGATGAAGTAAAGCCGATACGCGTCGATTTCATCGAGTCTGTCGGAGGATCTGGATTTAAACTCACCTCGAGCCTTAAGGCGAGCGCGGGCTGCGAAGGTTCTTGCGATTGTTGAGGTATTTATGAGCATAAAGCGTATTACACTAATCGGTACATTGATCTTTACAATCTTTTTTTTCGTCAATGCGGCTTGTACGTCGTCTTCCACAGAGTATAAAAAGGTCCCCGTCAAGGGCATGGTGACCATGGTCGACCTGGGCGCCGCCTCCTGCATTCCCTGCAAGATGATGGCGCCGATCCTGGACAGATTAGAGAAGCGCTACCAGGGAAAGGCCGCTATTGTTTTTATCGACCTCCGATATAACCGGGAAGCCATACAGCAATTCCAAGTCAGGGCTATTCCTACGCAGATCTTTTTCGACAAAAAAGGCAGGGAAATCAGCCGCCACATCGGGTATATGAGCGAGGAGGCTATTGTGGCCCAGCTCAAGACGATGGGCGTACAGTAGAGGGTGGATATAATGTTCGATTCTTTCTTTTTGACAATCAACGAATGGATGATGGGTGCAGCAATCCTGGCCGCCCTCGGGTGTTTTCTGTGGGGCGTGGTCAGCGTCCTGTTCAGTCCCTGTCATCTTGCATCCATCCCCCTCATAGTCGCCTATGTGGGTGGACAGGAACAGATACTGGAACCCCGGCAGGCCAGCGCCTACTCCGTTGCGTTTACCTTTGGACTTTTTATTACCATTGCGCTGGTCGGCATCGTGTGTGTCATTCTGGGACGGATGCTGGGCGACGTGGGGAATTACTGGCAGATACTGGTAGGGCTGATCCTTCTCTGGGTCGCATTAGGCATGATGGGGGTCGAAGCATGTTCCGCTTCCGGCAGCCTTCTCTACCGTCTTAACCTGCGGGGGCTCTGGGGCGCCTTTGGACTGGGCCTGTCGTACGGTGTGCTGTCCGGCTCCTGCACGTTCGGTTTCATCGCGCCCATTCTGGCCATTATTACAATTCAGGAGAAGGTAGGGCTGGGCATCCTTTTCATTACGCTGTTTGCCTTCGGGCACTGCCTTCCTATCGTGATTGCGGGCAGTTCAACGGCCATGGTGAGAAAACTGATCGAAAACCGGACATGGCAGGGCGCGGGTTTGTGGTTCCGCAAGGGCGCCGGGGCGCTCATCGCTGTTTTAGGTATCTACTTCATCGGGAATCCTTTTTGGGGTAACTAATGAGTGTAACGACCCCTCGGTGATAAGTAAAAAAACATAATACATTAAGGAAGGAGGCTTGTTCGCATGTTTAAATCCATCGGTTTTATCGGTGGCGGAAGGATCTCCAGGATCATTCTGAGTGGGTTGGAACGAAAAAAGAAATGGCCCGGCAAGGTGTTTGTCAGCGACGCCAATGCCGATGTTCTGAAAGATCTGCAAAAGCGATTCCCAAAAATTGAAGCGGCAGGAGGCGATCTTAAAAAACCAGCTGCTGCCGACGTGGTTTTTATTGCCCTCCATCCACCGGTGATCATGGGAATTCTGGGAGAAATAAAATCAACGCTCCGCCGGGATGCGGTTGTCGTTTCCCTGGCCCCGAAAGTTTCCATCTCCAAGATTTCCAATGCCCTCGACGGATTTTCACGAATAGTCCGGATGATTCCCAACGCACCATCAATGGTGAATAAAGGGTACAATCCTCTCGTATTCTCCGCCATATTTGCAAAGGAAGAAAAGAAACAAATGCTGTCATGGTTCAAGATTCTGGGAGACTGCCCCGAAGTGGCGGAAGAAAAACTTGAAGCGTATGCTATCTTGACCGCCATGGGGCCTACCTACTTCTGGTTCCAGCTCTATGAGTTGCAGGAACTGGGAAAGACCTTCGGGATGTCACCGGATGAAGTGAAAGAAAGCCTGTTAAAAATGATGAAGGGTACGCTCAAAACCATGACCGATTCCAACATGTCCCCCAGCGATGTCATGGATCTCATCCCCGTGAAACCCCTTGGCGAGGAAGAGGAAAACATCCGAAACATGTATCAAACAAAACTTCAGGGGCTGTATAGTAAGTTGAAAGGATAGATCATAAAGGTTCAGCGGGGAAAAGATACAGGATCATTATGAAAAGGAAAAGCAGTAAAAATGATGCCGGTTCTGTAAACACCTCATCATGCCGAAGCAGTGATGATAGCTTGCCTTGCTGCGCCATTTTGGAGAGCATGACGGACGGCGTCTTTACAGTGGATCTTCAACGTCGGATCAACACATATTTTAACCGGGCCGCTGAAGAGATCACGGGATTCACTTTTCAAGAAGCAGTGAACCAATTTTGCTTCGACATTCTCCGTTCCAATACCTGCCAGAGCAACTGTCCCCTCGAGCGAACTCTGAGGACAGGCGAGCCGGTGTTCAATCACCCCGCGGTTATTATCAACCAGTCGGGAAAGGAGATTGCCGTCAATGTCACCACAGCTCTTATCCGCAACCATCGGGGCGATGTTGTCGGCGCTGTCGAGATCTTCCGCGATTTGTCGATGATTGAGACACTCCGGAAGGCTGTCGCGGGCCGTTACAGTATGGGGGACATGATCAGCAAAAATCCACGAATGCAAGAGATTTTTGACATCCTGCCAGACGTGGCTGAAAGCGACAGCACCCTCCTGATCCAGGGGCCCAGCGGTTCGGGAAAGGGTCTCTTGGCCCGGGCGGTCCATGATCTGAGCCCGCGGAAAGAAAGACCCTTCATCAAGGTCAATTGCGGTTCCATTCCTGACACCCTTCTGGAATCGGAACTGTTCGGTTACGTCCAGGGGGCCTTTACGGATGCGAAGAAGAACAAGCCTGGTCGATTCTCTCTGGCTGATGGTGGAACTCTTTTTCTCGACGAAATCGGTGATACCTCTCCCTCTCTCCAGGTCAAGTTTTTGCGGGTTCTGGAGGAGAAAATATTCATTCCATTAGGCGGAGTTGAGCCCGTAAAGGTCGACGTACGTATCATGGCGGCCACCCATAGAGATATAACCGCAATGGTCCGGGACGGCCTTTTCCGTGAGGATCTTTACTACCGCCTCAACATTATTAAGATCGAGATTCCGCCACTCTGCGAACGGAAAGAAGACATTCCCCTTCTGACGGAAAACTTTATCGCTCGCCTGAAAGCGCTCAAAGGCAAACATATTGCGGGGGTTTCCACAGAAGTAATGGCCCGCCTCATGAATTATTCGTTTCCCGGCAACATCCGGGAACTGGAAAATATCCTGGAACATGCCTGTGTCCTGTGCAGGGGGGTGCTGATTGAAGAAAAGCACCTACCCTACGATTTTCTCGAAAAGACGAACCATGATTTCACGAATTCTTCAACACCTACACCCTTGGTGTCTTCGGAACTGAAGCTTATCCAGGAGGCGCTTAGAGAGCAAGGCGGCCACCGCATGAAAACGGCCCGTCAGCTCGGCATCAGCCGCACGACACTATGGAGGAAAAGCAGGAAACTCCTTAAGCAATAGACCGTATCGACACTGCCCTTTCGCATCTGAAACACCCGCTCCCAGGTTCTTGGTGTCTGCTCTCTTTTAATATATCAGTTTATCCACAATATACCCTGCCGCAATTGCGACCAGAAAAACGTTCAGTATAAAAGCGGCGATCAGTTTCTTCCTGAACATGGAACCAAGAATGATCATCTCTGGAATACTTGCCCCGGCACCGCCGATGATGAGGGCGAGCACCGTTCCCACCCCCATACCCTTTCCCACAAGGGCGGCACTGATGGGAATCACCGTTTCCGCCCTGATATACATTGGTACGCCGATGGCCGCCGCAATAGGAATAGACCATGAATTGCCCGGTCCTGCCAATCTAACAAACAGATCCTGCGGGAAAAATCCGTAGATGAAAGCGCCGATCCCTGCTCCCAAAAGCAGATACCAGAACACCCCCTTGAACGTGTCAAGTGCTGACGACGCTGCGTTTTTCATCTTTTCTTTAAAAGGTACATATGCCGAGTCTTTCGCATCAAAATTGACAGTGCAGCATGACGCTTCAGCCGGTAGCTTTGCAAGCATCATCTCTGCTCCCCCCGCGCCGCAGGCGCTCGGAGCTTGATAGGTGGGCAAGGTAGACAACTTCTGAGGTTGAGCACTTTCATTAGAACAACAGCCGGTGGCAGCCGGCTGGATCATCACGAGGCCGACATCAGGCTTTGTTTTCTCTTCCGCGCAACAGGCTGCCTGAAAATTCATCAAGGGCTTGACCTGTCCTTCCATTCCGAGTTTCGACAGGAGAGCCGCCGTTACCATGGAACCAAAAAAGGTAATGACGACATAAGCCATCGTCACTTTAAGACCCAGGAGCGAGAGCAAAAGAGCAATAATTACAGGATTGAGAACTGGTGAAGAAAAAAGGAACGCCATAATCGGGCCAAATGGTACGCCGCCCTTTAGCAACCCTGCCGTGATAGGAACGGTTGAACAAGAGCAGAAAGGCGTGAGGGCGCCCAAGCCAGCACCCAACAGGTATTGTACCGACGTAATCTTGTTGGAAAGAAAATCCCTGATGCGGGATGGAGGGAGATATTCCGTCAGGACCCCGATGAGAAAGGAAACGGCCACAAAAATCAGAATCAGTTCCCCGGCAATCACTATAAAAAATTGACCGGCAGTGACAAAATTATTCATTTGAAACACCTGTAAGTCCTCCTATGCTTCTAAATGAGGTCTCTATTTCTTCGAGAGACAATACTTCGCTCCTTGCAGCGAGGCAGTTCATTTGGTTTATGTAATGATAGTTGACTATTTCAACATTTGTTGACTGACTGAATCTATCGTTGAATAAGCCCATCCGTTTAGGACAGTTTCTCCCATTTTGTCATTTGTCGGTCTGCGGACTGACAAAATGCATGAAGGGTAATCATCAGAATTTCGCGCATGTCCGGGTCCATCGCCACCAGCATCGTCTGTATCTTATTCATGAGTTGATCCTCGATACGATTCAGGAGCGATTTGCCGTCATCCGTCAACGTCACACAACAGATCCTCCCATCTTTCTGGTCCTGTTCGCGATGCGCGAGACCCTTATCCTCCAGACGACTGACAATGCGGGTCGCACCGCTTTTAGTGACCACGGCGCTTTTTGCAATATCCTGCATGGTACAGATATTCCGATGCAATACGGCGCGAAGGGCAAAAAATTCGCCGAGAGAAATATTTTCACAACACTCTCCCTCCATGCTTTGCGTACCAAAATAATACATAATTTTTTCAATGCTCCCGGCAAGCTGCCTGGCCTGTTCGTCCATTAATCCATCCTCCTTGGAAATTGGTGACGCCTTTCTTTCATATATAGTTGTATATGTCAACTATTATTTAAAGACAGTACCACTTTTACACGATTGAAGAGAAATAAGAGGGGTCATTCAGGTTCCTATGGATCGGACACACCTGACTATCCTTCATGTTTCACATCTGAAACACCAGTTCCGGGACTGTTTCATAAATGAAACATACAAACAGAAAATGCCATGCGATGCAAACAATAAGATACTGGATTTTAAGGGGAAACACATTTACTGAGATTTGTGTGTCCGTGGCACGCACCTTGCGATGTCATACTCAAATAATTCTATACCGAAACTTTGCAGGAGCACCATGTCATGAAGGTGGCCATACCTCTTTTTGAGAACCGGGTATCCCCTCACTTTTTTACCGCCCCGGAGCTTCTCCTGGTCCAGGTCGATGGCGGAACTGTATGTTCTATTTTGAAGATCCCCTTGGAGGACCGTTCGCCATCCCTAAGAAAGGCCAAGCTTCTTGCTCTTGCTCCGGACGTTCTCCTTTGCGGCGGCATTGACGGAGAGACGAGGCGATGGTTTGAAAGAAAGGGTGTCCGGGTTACAGATAATCAAATGGGAGACGCCATGGAGATTCTTGGAAGACATTTGAATACATCAATTATCCTGAAGGAGGTGGAACATTGAGTTTTCTCATTTATTTTGTGGTTGGTATTGCTGCCGGAGTAGTCGGTGGACTTTTAGGAACGGGCGGCTGTGCTCTGATGATGCCGGTCATCCGTTTCGGTTTTGATTTCGACCCAGCCTTTGCAGTGGGAACGACACTAACGGCCGTCGTGTTCACGGCGGGATCCGGAGCTGTTCAGCACATCCGGATGGGCAACGTGGACAAACAGACCGCCTATGTCACGGGGGCGAGCGGTGTTTTGGGAGTGATCATCGGCTCAGTCGTTTTCGCCTACGTCATGCCTTACGGGGATCTGATCGATCTGATCATCGGCATCGCCTTCCTGCTGGTCACCCTGCGGATGCTCTACGAGGGCGGCAAGGGCCTGTTAGGAAAGAACCCCCTGCCGCAGCCGGCGGCCGGGGGAGGAATGCCGGGTTCGTCTTTCCAGAAAGGTGTCCTGGGATCGGCCATCGGTTTTCTCACTGGTATCGTGGGCCTCGGCGGCGGGTATGCCCTGGTGCCCTCGTTCATCTATCTGTTCAAAGCGCCGATGAAGCTCGCCATCGGCACGTCCATGGCCTCTTTCGTCTGGATGGCTCTGGTCGGCGCTATTTTCAAATTCTATCAGAACGTGGTGAACATTCCTGTGGCAATAACCCTTGGCGTCGGCGCCCTGATCGGCGCCATCTATGGGGCCAAGCTTGTGGCGAAGTTCAAACCCGCCGCACTGAAGTTCCTTTTCGGATTGCTCTTTCTTTATGTGTCCCTGAAATATATTCTTATTTATTTCGGCGTTGCCATTTAACATTTGGATCAATAAAGTTTAGAGGGTAAAAGGAGCTCAACGAAACAGGAGGCATATGTGTGAAATGATGAATCATGTTAAAAAGTACAAACACATAATCACGATTATTCTTGCTGTCACCGGCATCGCCCTCATGATATTTTACGAGGTCTGCGATACGTCGTGCAGTTATTTGCAGGGGGATATCTTGGGGATTGATCTGAAATGGGTTGGCATTGCATATATGCTTGTGGTCATCGCATTTGCCGCCTTCCGGCAAATTCCATTTGTCCTCATTCTTCTCGCGGCAGGTATCGGCGTCGAGATTCATTTATTTACATTCCAATTGCAGAACGACATATATTGTCCGTTTTGTCTCGCCTTTGCCGTCACGGTCCTCGCGGCGTTTATCATAAACTATGAAGCCCCTGCCGCCTGGCGCGAAAACAGGCGGAAGATGTGGCTCTATTTTCTTGGGGAGGTTGATTTGCCTATGTTAAAATTACAAAAGGTTCCGCTACTGATTATCGCCCTTCTGGGATATCTCGGTATTTTGTTCACCTTTTCCGGTTCCGTTACACCCGCGTACGGGCAAGAGGGCTCCCGTACCCCCTCTCTCGGCAAAGGTTCTTACGAGGTGTTTTTCTTTTCCGACTATTTCTGTCCACCCTGCCGGATTCTTGATGCATCGCTTGAACCAGTGGTCAAGGAGTTGCTTGCCAACGGCAATGTAAAGATAAGCTTCATCGATGTTCCTTTTTCCAAAGCAACCCCGTTATATGCAAAGTATTATCTCTATGCCGTCCATGCCGGTGCCGATGCACGGGAGGTTCTACGGATTCGCAGCCACCTCTTCCATGCGGCACAGGAGCAAAACATTCACTCAAGAGAGCTTCTCGTGAAGTATCTGAAAGAACAGAAGATCACCTGGACGGAATATGATGAGAAACCGGTCTTTCAGACGTTGAACAATAGTATCAAGCAAAATCGAATCGACGCAACTCCTACATGTATCATCCGGTATTTTCCATCCTATTCAAGAAAATACATTGGAACTGGCGAGATATTGGACGGGTTGGCAACGTTGAAAATGTATAAAGGTGCTGGGAAAAAGTAATTGCCAGTGTGGCGGCATCCAAGGCGCCATTGTGCGTTGCCGCTGTTGAAAGACATTGAGTGTTCGAGGAGGAAGGAATAATGGTGAAAAACGGAGTTCTGGCATTGTTGTGTCTGTTGTTGATGACTACACAGGTGTACGCAGGGGAAAGCGTTTCGTTTGAAAACTATCTTAAAGCTTTTGACTATCAGGAACGCAGAAACATGAAAATCGGCATTCAGGAAATGCTGCACCTTTACAAACAAGGGAGCGTTCAGATCATCGATATTCGTTTCCGGGAAGAACATCAGGTCTATAGTTTCGGATTTATAAAACACATCCCGCTCAATGAGCTTCCTGACAGGCTGAAAGAACTGGACAGGTCTAAGATTATCGTCACGGTGTGCCCTCACTATGACCGGGCCGAGATTGCCCGGACATTTCTGACCTTGAAGGGCTACCAGTCAAAATACCTTGTCGAGGGTCTTCTTGGGCTGGCCGACTATCTGAGAGGGGACAGGGCTAAAGACTTCATACATGAAATGACACAATAAGATGACAAGAAGGTTCTCAAGCGATCGAGGTTTAAATTGCCTATGTTAAAGTTGCAAAAGTTGTATCTACCGGTTGTAGCGTTTCTTGGGTGCCTTTGCATAACGCTCACATTCACAGGATCGATGATGACGGCGCACAGCGCTGAAAACGCACTCGTTCCATCCTATGGTTCCGGCCCATACCAGATGCTTATATTTTCAGACTATTTCTGCCAGCCCTGCCAGAGACTGGAACATTGGTTAGACAACGAGGTCCACGAACTGTTAGCCGATGGAGGCGTCACGGTGAGTTTTGTGGATTTCCCCATTTATAAATTGACCCCTCTCTACGCCAGGTACTTTTTGTATGCGGCAAATGCTTCTCAATCATATAAAGACGTGCTCCTCGCGAGAAAAGTGTTGTTCGATACGGCGTCGCGCATCGGCGCCATCACGGAGCCGCAATTGGAAAACGCCTTGAAGGCCAGAAACGTTCCCCTGAAGCCCTACGATGTGAAGCCTGTTTTCAAGCAATACAACGACATCGTGAGGAAGTACCAGGTGCGAGGGACGCCGAACATTGTCTTTGTCTATTCTTCAACGGATATCCGGAAATATTCGGGAGATAAGAACATCAAGAAGGGGGTGTCCGAACTGCGCACCGCGCTTGGACACCCGAAAAAGTAAGGAGGATGATCAATGAAACTGGAAGAGATTCGGAAAATCGCCGAAGGATGGGGTGTTGACGCCCGAAAAGGTCGCACCAAACAGGACATTATTCGTGATATTCAGAGAGCTGAAGGATATTCGCCGTGTTTTCGCACGAAAGATACATGTAATGACGACGACTGTCTATGGAAGAAGGACTGCATAGGTAACAAATGAAGAAAGGATAGATTGAAAATGAAAATCGGTAAAAACAGCATGAAATGTACATTAGTTCCCTTATTGACATTGTTCTTCACAACAATCGCTTTATTCTTTGTATCCCATGGAGACGTAAAGGCTCAGAATGTTTCATTTCCTACATATGGTTCTGGAGCGGTCCAAGTGCGCATGTATACGGATTTTTTCTGCCCTCCCTGCAGGGGGATGAAACCTGCCGTTGAACCGGTGTTGAAGGATCTAGTCAAGAGAAACATCATCACCTTGACCATGGTGGACACCCCCTTCTACCGCTATAGCGGCCTGTACGCTAGATACTTTCTGTATGCTATACAAGCGAAAAATGACTTCGAGCATGCCATGATGGTAAGGAACACCCTTTTTGAGGCAACCGATAACAAGCATATCACAACGGCGGAGAGAATAGAGGATCTTTTCAGGAACAAAAAAATACCCTTTACCGCCTTCGATCCTAAGTCAACCTTTGAATGGTTCAACTCCTTACTCCAGTACGATAAAGTCAATGCAACGCCAAGCTGCGTGATCGTGAGGGGCGACAATATGGAAATGTTTGTCGGGGGTGAGGACATTATCAACGCCCTCCAGAAACTGCAGCAGCAGTAAATATGGAAGGAATATGAAACTTAAATCGGTGCATCTTGGCTTCTGTGGTGGTGCTGTTTTCCCTATCTATGTGTACAGTGCAGTTTGTGTAGAACTTCCAAAGTATGAATGACGGCACATAAAAGAAAATATTTGTTTGAAGCGATCAGATCAATTTCATGACATGACAGGAGCAAAATAATGTCAAAATTCAAAATTGTGATGACCACCTGCTATGGTGCAGCCAACACAGGACAACTGGCCGGAGCGATAACCACTGAACTGGTGAAGGAAAATGAAGACTTTCACCTGCTTTGCCTGCCTGCGGTAGCCATCAACAAGGAAACCGGCATCAACAAGGTTAAAAATGCAGAGATCTTTGTAATCATCGAGGGCTGCCCGGTAATGTGCTGCACAAAGATCGTGGAGGAGCACACGGGCCGGAAACCTGATATCCGAGTGGAAATGGCGGAGGATTACGGTGTGAAGAAATCCTCCGAACTGACCTACGAAGAAGCAGAGAAGGTAAGGATAAAACAAGACATCAAACGGCGCATCGAGGATAAATCCGCTGGACGGAATTGATAATCCAATCACGCTGGGCCTATCATGATTAAACTCCGCATTATGACCGGAGTCGGATTGACGGAACATTTCTCACATGAGTCGAATAGCGGTCAAAATACCTTGTAGAGGAACTTTCCAGGCTGGCTGAGTATCTGAGAGGGGACAGGGCAAAAGACTTCATCAACGACATGAACCCACGAAAAAGGCATGGAAACGTTCAATCTCATCTCTAAAAACTGACTTCACAACACAAAAAATATTTTCCATATTTATTCATAGCGTTTTGCCACCACCAACAATTATGATGATGGGGTGGATACTTTTAAGCCATGTGGATACCTTCAATTGGATACTATATATCCACATAGTAATTCAATTCAAATTTAATAGTTATCATCAACATTCATATATCTTAATAATATAAATGGCTTATAGAAATTAATCATCATTGGTATGTCTCTTGCTGTATAGCTAATAAACAATTTATGTGAAAGGGGACATGAACAATGAAAAAAATGATTACAGTAATGGCGGTGATTGCCCTGGCGGCAAGCTTGGCAATGTCCCCCGCAGAAGCCCGTAGAGGCTGGGGGGGCGGACATTCCGGTGGGGGGTATTATGACCTTACAACCGCACCCGGTTTGAATTTGAATGCGGAACAGGTCACGAAACTGAACACGTTGCGGGAGGCTCATCTGCGCGACATTAAACCCCTCCAAGATCAGATGTACAGCAAGAGGGGCGAAATGAGGCTCCTGTGGCTGGAGCGGACACCTGATCAAAAGAAGATCCTGGCGGTGCAGAAGGAGCTGCAGACCTTAAGGGACAAACTGTATGAAAAGGGAACGACTTTTCGTCTGGAATCCACGAAGGTTCTGACCCCGGAGCAGCAGGCACAGGCGCAAATAAATGCATACAGACCGGGCCGGAGCTATGGTTACGGCAAGGAGATGAGAGGCCATGGCGGCATGGGCATGAGAGGTTATTAATCAACAATTAAGGACAACATAATCTTCAACAAAAAGAGGAAAGGAAAAGATCTATGAAAACAAAAAGGATTGCTGGTTTAATGATCGTTATGATGTTTCTTTTAACCGCTTCTTTGGCTCTTGCAGGGCCCGGAAAGTGGGGAGGGCGAGGAAGCGGCGGCTGGGGCATGGGTACCCCTTACCAGGGGATGTATAACCCTGCCAATCTCGAAACTTTTTCAGGTGAAGTGATCGGACTGGAACAGACCGTTCCCATGAAGCGGATGAATCAGGGGATTGCCCTCGTGGTCAAAACGGAGAAGGAAACGGTCACCGTCCACCTCGGACCGAGCTGGTACCTGGAACGTCTCGATACGAAAATTGGCAAGGGCGACAAAGTTGAAATCAAGGGAGCTCGCACGACCATTGCGGGCAAACCAGTCGTGCTTGCTGCTGAGGTGAAAAAGGGCGATAATGTTCTTGTCCTCAGAGACGCCTCCGGCGTTCCCGTCTGGGCCGGCTGGGGCTGGAGAAGATAATCGTATTCCGGCGAAAGGGTTCTGCTTTCGGGCATCGCCCTTTCGCTGATCCGGTCTCATTAAGCGTGCATATAAAAGGAAATATAAACCCATGATTCGAGTCAGTATATGAGATATTTGCTGTGCAGAGGAGTAACAATAGATAAAAGCATCAATTTGCAAAAGGGCTTGCGGTAGAATGTGCACAGAAAGGTACATAACCTTGGGACACAACCACAATCATACTCATAAATCGCCTGCATCGATGAAAAACCTGGTTTTCGCCATGGTCATCAACGGCGGGATCGTGGCCTTCGAGATGGTTTTCGGACTGCTCATTCAGAGTATGGCGTTGATCTCGGACGCCGTCCACAATCTGAGCGACATTGCCGCCATGGGCTTCAGCTATTGGGCGGAGAAGGTGTCCCACCGGCCCGCCAATGCAAGCAAGACATACGGTTACCACAAAATCGAGTTTATCGCCGCCTTTGTCAACAGCATCGTCCTATCCGTTGCGATCGCGTTTATCCTCTGGGAGGCAGTCGGCAGACTGACGGCGCCGCCGGCAATCCCCGGGAATGAGATGCTCTGGGTGGCCGTGATCGCCTTCGTTGGAAACGGGGCCGCCACCCTTTTGCTGCAGAAAATCTCGGCGCGGAACTTCAACATGAGAAGCGCCTGGCTTCACTCGCTCCAGGACGCCCTGTTTTCCCTTGGGGTCATCGTTGGCGCCCTCTTGATCATGTTTTTCGGCTGGCACGTCATCGATCCGCTCATTTCGATCGCCATCAGCCTGTTCATCGCCCGGGAAATCTACAAGATCGTCCGGCAGACCGTCAATTCACTGCTGGACGCCGTTCCACCGGGCATTGATTTCATCCAGGTCAGAAACGACCTGTTGGCAATTGATAACGTGCTGGAGGTCAACGATCTCCACATCTGGCAGACCGGCGCCGATCAGAAGCTTTTGTCCGCCCATCTTCGGATGGTGGAGGAATCCTTCGACAGCGAAGCGGTCATCCGTTCGGCCCAGGAAATGCTGATTCACAAGTACGGGATAAACCACACCACCCTCCAGATTCTGCCCGGAGCAGCCGGGGAAATGGAGCACTGCAAACACTGCAATTGAGGGAAGGCTATACGACATGTGCGTATGAAAGAAGGCAAACCGTTATGCATCCCTTGTTCCGGTTATGAAAAAACTGTTTTGATTGAACGTTAAAACCGTCCATCAAAATCACCTGCCGGTGGGGATCGGATAGGTAGGGAGAGAAGTTTGATGAATCGTATCATTTTAATATTATTGGCCATGTTGTTACTGGCGGGGGTTTCCCCTCTTTGCGCCATGCCTGCGGTTGAAGACGTGCATACGTTCACCCTGAAAAACGGGATGAAAGTTCTGGTGCTGGAGGATCACGGGATTCCCAATGTGACGCTGCAAATCTTCTTCAAGGTCGGCTCCCGGAATGAATATCCGGGGATTACCGGGTTATCCCACTTTCTCGAACACATGATGTTCAACGGCGCAAAGACGTACGGTCCGAAGATGTTCGACCGGGTACTGGAAAACGCCGGGGGTTCCAGCAACGCCTACACAACGGAGGATATCACTGCCTACAAGGATTGGGTCCCAAAATCCGCCCTGGACTTGATCTTCGAAATGGAAGCAGACAGGATGGGAAGCCTCGCCCTCGATGAGAAAATAGTAGAAAGCGAAAGAGGCGTTGTCTTGTCGGAATATACCACTGGTTATGAAAACAGCGATTACGAGCTTTTAGAGGATCAGCTCAGATCCGTTGCCTATCAGGCGCACCCCTATCGCTGGCCGATCATCGGCTATGAATCGGACATCCGTAATTGGCGGCGGAGCGATATCAAGGAATATTTTGATCGGTACTACGCACCGAATAACGCGATTACCATCGTGGTGGGTGACGTGACGCTTGCGCAGGTAAAAACCCTGGCCGAAAAATACCTGGAACCCATTCCCGCCCGGGCGCCCTCCCGCCCCGTGTACACCCGGGAACCGGAACAACGGGGTGAAAAGCGTCTCATTGTCCATAAAGACGTCTCTTCTCCCCATATCCTGATTGCCTACCATGTGCCGGAGACCGGAACCACCGATTATTACGCCCTCGATCTCTTGAGTGCCATTCTCTCCCAAGGTAAATCTTCACGTCTTTACCGCGCACTTATCAGCGATAAACCGCTGGCGACGGAAGTATCAACCTACATGCCCAATGCACTGGATGCGACATTATTCTATATTTACGCCATCTGCACAGACGGCGTGAACGTGAATACTCTGGAAACGGCGATTCTCCGGGAAATCGATAACGTCGTCGCACAAGGCGTGACGGAAAAAGAGCTCCGGAAAGCCCAAAACAACGTGGTCTCTTCCTTCTACCGTTCCCTGGAGACGATGAGCGACAAAGCCGATCTGATTGGGACCTATGAGATCTTTTTCGGCGGTTATCAAAAGCTCTTCGCGGCCCCGGAAGCGTACAGAAAGGTAAACGCAACGGATATCAAGACCATAGCGGCAAGATACTTCAAAATAACCAACCGCACCGTAGGCATTCTGGAAAAAAACAAGGGAGAATGACATTGAAAAAGAAACACAACAAAAGCTTCTGGTTAAGGATATTCATCATGGCCGTTTTGGGGACCTGGATGGCGGTTGTCTGCCTTGTTGTGTCGCCGGGGATTGTCAATGCCGCACAGCGGGAAAGTCCGTCCTTTAAGTTACCCACGTACGAGAAAATCACGCTGAAAAACGGACTGACCGTTTACCTGATGGAACACCACGGTGTGCCCTTGATTTACGTATCCGCCGTATTCCCTGCCGGGGCCGTAAAAGACGCCGGCAAAGCCGGCCTGGCCTATCTCACCGCTGAGACTCTTTTTTCCGGAACAAAAAATTACCGCAAAAAACAAATCGAAGAGAACCTGGAATTTCTGGGGGCCAATTATTATGCCTACGCAAATCTCGAATCGGCGGGAATTTCCATGTCCTTTATCAATACCGATCAGGACAAGGTGTTCCCCATAGTGAAGGAAGTGATCCAGGATGCTGTCTTCGATCCTGACGAATTTGAAAAGAGGAAAAAACGCCTGCTCCTGGAACTGGCTCAGGAAAAAGAGCAGCCCTCCATGGTGATCGGCGCCTATTTCAACAAATTCGTTTTCGGGAGTCATGGTTATGGAAACCCTGTTTACGGCACCCGTGCCTCCGTCAAAAAAATCAGGAGCATTGATGCCCAGACCTTCTATAACGCCCACTATCGACCTGAAGAATCCGCCCTGGTGATCGTGGGAGATTTTCAGACCGCCCGGATGAAAAAAACGGTACAAGAACTCTTTGAGGCATGGCGATCGAAGAAAAATCCACCGCCGATGGAACGGATACCGCTCACTGCATTCGATAAGAGCAGAGTCCTCCTGGTCAATAAAAGCGACGCAAAGGAAACCCAATTTGCATTCGGCGCCCTTGGCATACCGCGGAATCATCCCGATTATATGGCGGTGCAGGTGGTCAATACCATTCTGGGGGGCCGCTTTACCTCCTGGTTGAATGACGCGCTGCGGATCAATGCCGGCCTTACGTACGGCGCAGGCAGCTCCTTCAAAACGTACAAAGATTCTGGAACCTTTGTAATCAGCAGTTTCACCCGCACGGATACTACCGTCAAAGCCATTGATCTTGCCTTCGACGTTTTGGACCGTCTCCACAACGAAGGCGTGGATCAGGAGACGCTGACCTCCGCCAGGAATTACCTCATCGGCCAGTTTCCTCCCCTTTACGAGACTCCGGGCAGCCTGGCAAGACTGCTGTCTGCCATGTTCATCTATGGCTTTGACGAATCCTACGTCAATGATTTTCAGAAAATTGTCGAGAAAGTCACCGTTGAGGAGGCCCGGAACATAATTGCGAAGCATTTCCCCAAAGATAATCTGCAATTTGTCCTGATTGGGAAAGCCGCGACACTCCGCGATCAGGTAAGAAAATATGGCGAGCTTTACGAAAAAGACATCAAGAGTGACGGTTTCTAAGTTATTGCCTTACAAAAGGATTGATTTTTTTGATACGCCGTTTATGATGGATAAAACATCTTTTGGAGATTTTTAAAATGAAGACATGGATACAAAAAAGCACTGTGCGGCAATCCCTGTTCGACAGTTATGATTCGAAGATGAATAACAAAGGATGGGGGCTTTTTGTTGCCCTGGCATTATGGGTATTAACTTTTCCGGTAATGGCTGTGGCGCAGGGATGGTATTGGGGTTCTCCCGTTGCACCCGGCTTCGACCGCGCCTCCGTGGTAGAGGTCAGCGGGACTGTTTTACATGTCGACATCTCCCAGCGGGGCGGCGGTTCGACCTTGCGCGTCGAATCGGGCGGTGAGATATATACTGTGACCCTCGGTCCGGGCTGGTATCTCCGCCGGCAGGGCGCTGACTATAAGATCGGGGACAAGCTCGCTGTCAAAGGCTCAAAAATGAAAACCCAGGAAGGGAAACTTTATCTCACCGCGGCGAAAATAAAGAATTTGCGGACAGGCCATCTTCTGGAACTTAGGGATGAAAACGGTCTTCCCCTCTGGAAGTCCACACGACGCTTCGATAAAGAAGGAAGCCGGGAGGGGAAGCCATGAACCGAAACGTCTATGGCAGGTTGCTTCTCGTGGCGGCGATGATCGTCGTCATGATGGGATGTGCAACAAGCTTCGGCCCCCCGAAAGATTCCTTGGCAGACCTCCCGCAACAGATCGGGAATCTCGAAAGACGCATGGAAGCCGTAGAGGCCCGTCAGCGAAACATGGTGGACATCCTGGCCAGGACAAGGGGGGCGGTAGCCTATGTATGGGGAACCTACACTTTTGTGGATAAAGAGGGACGCCCTCTTCGGCATGTCGTCAATGATCTGAATGAACCGGTGGCCGATCCACAGGGAGTTCCTCTCGTGGATGTGAAGGGAACCGGGCCAATTGCCGTTTCAAACTATTGCGGGACGGCTTTCTTGGTCGGTCACAAAGGAGAGATGTTAACGAATCGGCATATTGCCGAACCCTGGTGGGAAGACGATGAGAGCGAGCCGCTGTTGGCAGCGGGCATGAAACCCGTTTTTATAAGATTGCGCGCTTTTTTCCAGGAACGTTCAAGGGGCGTCCCTATTGAGATTTTGCGCGTCGATGAGAAATACGACATCGCCCTGGTCAGGACTGTGGGCTGGGCGCCTGCCGCACAGCCCCTCGCCCTGCACCCCAACCCCGGTAAGGCAGAGGAAGGACAGCCTATTCTCCTCATCGGCTACCCGACGGGGCTCGAAGCGGTCATGGCCAAGCTGGAAGAAACAGAACGGGCGGAATTAGAAGAGCAGACAGGGGAATGCAGCTATGCAACAGCGGAACGACTATCTGCACAGAAGCAACTGCGCGCTACGATTACCAGCGGCTTCCTCTGGGACGTCCTGCCCCATGTCCTGGTGTATGACGCCCGAACCATGGGCGGCGGGAGCGGCGGGCCGGTCCTGGATTGGAGCGGCAAGGTTATCGGAGTAAACGCCGCCTACCTGGAAGAATTCCAGGGCGGCAATTACGGCATCCCCGTGGATTTTGGCAAGCGTCTCCTCACGGGAGGCGGCTCGGCATTCCACGAGGCAAGGGGTGAATCTCAGGAACTTCTGGCGCGCTATGAAAGCGACAAAGAAAAAAATATCACGTCATGCACTACCAGAAATAAACTGCCGTGAATTGAAAAGAAAGGATAAATAAGCAATGGCATTAATTGTGGCGGACAACATCAACAAGGATTACCGGATTGGTGAGATCACCATTTCCGCGTTGAATGGACTCAGTTTTGAAATCGAACCGGCTTCCTTCGTGTCTTTCGTGGGGCCATCGGGAAGCGGCAAGACGACCCTCCTGAACCTCGTCGGCTGCCTCGACAAACCATCATCGGGAACGTTGAGGGTGGCCGATACGGATGTGGTAGGGATGGACAGAAAGGAGAGCGCCGCCTTTCGGGGACGTCATCTCGGCTTCATTTTTCAGGATTTCAACCTGCTTCCCGTGCTGACAGTCTATGAGAACATCGAATACCCCCTGTTGATGGTCCAGAACATCCCCCTGGCAGAGCGAAAAGGGCGTATCGAACGGCTCCTATCGGCCGTTGGCATGGCGGATCAGAAGGATAAATACCCGGATCAGATCTCCGGCGGCCAGAAGCAGCGGGTCGCTATTGCAAGGGCCCTGGTGACAAACCCGGAGCTTGTCCTGGCCGACGAACCGACAGCAAATCTCGATTCCCAAACGGCCTACGCCGTCATCAACCTCATGAAGCGGATGCGGGACCAGCTTTCGACCACTTTTATCTTCTCCACCCACGACCAGAAGATCGTCGGAGAGGCGGAGGTCATCTTCCACCTGGAGGACGGGCGTTTGGCAAATAGAGAAACGAAAGGAGGGGCGATCCATGGGTAATCTCTTTAAAATCGCTATACGTAATCTTCTCAGATACAAACGACGGACCCTGCTGACCGCATCACTGATCACCATCGGCGTCGTCTTCGTCCTGGTTTTTACCTCCGTCACCGGGTCATTCAAGGCCATGATGATCGGCCAGATCACCGATTCCATGCTGGGACACCTCCAGGTCCACCGGAAGGGTTACGTCGCTTCCATTGATAATCTGCCGCTTAATCTCAATATCAAACCGAAGGCGTATCAGAAGATCACGGAAATCCTCGGCGCGGCGCCGGAGATCGAGGCCTTCTCGCCCCGTCTCAAATTCGGCGGCATGTTTAGCAACTTTACCGAAACGACGAACATCCGCCTGAACGGCGTCTATCCCGACAGGGAATTCCAAACCGTTCCCCTGCTGACCTCCCGCATCTCAGAAGGCAAGAAAACCCTGAGCCGGGGTAAGATCATGATCCCCGCCCTCCTGGCCAGAGGATTGAAGGTAAAGGTTGGCGACGCTGTTGTCGTCGTGGCGACCAACGTGGACGGATCGGTAAACGGCAAGCAGTTTGTCGTGTCCGGCATACTGGAGAGCGCCACGGGCCCCGGCGGCAGGGACGGGTACCTCCATATCGAGGATGCCGCCGAGGTTCTCCGCATGCCCGAGATCGAGGTCAGCGAAGTGGCTGTCCGGCTGAAGGACTTCAGTGGTCTTTCCACCGCAGTCCGTCACCTCGAGGGACAGCTTTCGCGGGAAATCAACAAGGAGGGACAATCCATTTTCGAGGTTCATTCCTGGGAGCAGCTCTCGCCCTTCT